>NZ_JBSGZI010000057.1:0-30522 GCF_053610945.1 Streptomyces sp. NPDC054849 | reverse complement strand
GCTGCGGGGGGGGGGGGGGGGGGCTTGGGGCGGCCCAACCCCAACAGTAACCCCCCGGGGGGGCTGCCCCCCCCCCCCCACCCCCGGGGGGGCCCGGGCCCGTCCGCCCCCGCCCCCCCGGGGGATTGCCGTCAGCGGCGGCTCTTAGTGCATGACGGCCATGGCCAGCGCGCGCCGGGCGCGCATCGAGACGCGCTCGGCACGCCGCTGCATGCGGCGGGCGGCGACCAGGCGCACGGCGTGACGCTCGGCGTCCGCCTCACGCATGCGGTCGTCCATATGGGCGCGAGCCAGGGCTTCTGGGATGAGTTGCATTTCGCGGGTCCTGTTCTGACGCGAGGTGATCGCGCCGGCGGTGATGAAGTCTGCGTGGGCGGCGCCGTGGGGCTGCTCGCTCGTGGTGTGGACGGTCATGAGGGCCTGCTTCAAGGGGTCGTGCGTCAGGGGGCGGTCGATGGTTCCGATGGCGGTCATGCCGCGACAACCGGGTTCTTGCGCGGACGGCCACGCGGCCGCTTGCGGGCGACGACGACACCCTGGACGAAGAGCTCGCCACCCCAGACACCCCAGGGCTCGCGGCGCTCGATCGCCCCGGCGAGGCAGGCCTCGACCAGCGGGCAGGTGCGGCAGAGCGACTTGGCGTACTCGACGTCGGCCGGGGACTCGGCGAAGAAGACCTCGGGGTCGAAGGTGCGGCAGGGAACGGGAACGCCGAGGTTCTCGATGGCGTCGTCGAGCGCGGTCAGCGCGGTGAGCGGGGTCAAGGTGTGGTCCTCCGGTACTGCGGGCGGGGAGATCGTTTGGGTCTGCGGTACGGACGGGGCGTGCGCTTCGAGTTGCACGGTGGTTTCTTCCTCGTCTTGTTCGGCTGGTCGTTCCGGCCGGTCGGCCGGGTTCGGCTGGGCTGCCATCACCGACTGGTTCTGCCAGTCCCGAGACCCCTTCGCTCCGTCGTCCCCGGTCGGGGACAAACAGAAGGGCCGCGGATCCCGGGTGGGGTTCCGCGGCCCTGAAGGCGCCGGCCTGATCATGCGATCAGGCTGGATCACTCCAGGGTTCGAGCCCGCGGAAGGCCCACATCAGGTGGTGCTGCTGCTTCGTCTGCTTCGTCTTGGCTCCGGCACCGGCTGCGGCCGCGAAGCCATAGGCGCCATGCGCCTGAGCTTCTGCTGCCAGTACTGCCACCGGTGCCAGGGTCGGTCGCTCATTGCGCTCACTGACCGGAAGGGTCGCCAGCAGGGCGGGGCGGTCGGCGGAAATCGCGGACACACCGGTACCCAGGAGGGAGACGGAACCGAGCAGGCAGGAAGCGTCGACCGAGCGATCGGTCATTTTGGTGAAGGTCATGAAGCTGGCCACTGGTCTCGCCTCCTCTCGGCGTCTCGGGGACCTGGCCCGAGGGCCTGTCCCATACGTATTCGGATAAGTACAGCACGGATCCAGGGCTTCGGAGAAGCCACCGTTTCCGTTGCTAAGAACCTATGGGTCTTCGCTGGGCATGTGCAAACTATTTTTCCGACGAGTTTCTACGCGTCGTCAGAATCCTCGACCCCGGGCTCTTGACCTGCACAGATGGCCAGAACCTCGGCTCCGTACCGATCGAGCTTGCGGACGCCCACCCCGGAGATCATAGAGAGCTCTCCCGGCTCGCAGGGCGCGGCCTCCGCGATCGCCGTCAGCGTCTTGTCCGTGAAGACGCAGTAGGCGGGCAGCCCTTGCTCCTTCGCCTGTGCCGCGCGCCACTCCCGCAGCCGCTCGTAGAGACCCTCGTCCATGTCGGACGGACAGTCTTCGCAGCGCATCAGCTTCAGCTCGCCGGCCTCGGTCAGGGTCTTGCCGCAGACCCGGCACAGCACCGGGCCGCGCCGTCCGCGCTTGCGCGCCCCCCGCTCGGCCGTGGAGCCCGGCCCGCCCCCGGGGGCCGCGGCCGCGGACCCCGGCCGCAGGCCGTTCAGGAAGCGGCTGGGGCGCCGGGAGGCCCGGCCGCCGGGAGCGCGGGAGAGGGCCCAGGAGAGGCTCAGGTGCAGCCGCGCACGGGTGACGCCGACGTAGAGCAGCCGCCGTTCCTCCTCGACCTGCTCGTCGGTCTTCGCGTAGGTGATCGGCATCATGCCGTCGGTGAGGCCGACGAGGAAGACGGCGTCCCACTCCAGACCCTTCGCCGCGTGCAGCGAAGCCAGGGTGACGCCCTGGACGGTCGGGGCGTGCTGGGCGGCCTTGCGCTCGTCCAGCTCGATCGTGAGGTCCGCCAGGGTGACCCCGGGCCGGGTCCGGGCGAAGTCCTCGGCGAGCCGGACCAGCGCGGCCAGCGATTCCCACTGGTCGCGCACGGCCCCGGAGCCGGCGGGCGGCTCCGCGGTCCAGCCGGTGGAGCTGAGCACCGCCCGGACCTGGGAGCCCAGTTCCACGACGTCGTCGAGCAGCGGGTCGTTCCCGCCGGAGCGGGCGGCTCCGCGCAGCGCGAGGATCGCCTTCTGGACCTCCTGGCGCTCGAAGAACCGCTCGGCTCCGCGCAGCTGGTAGGGGACCCCGGCGTCGGCGAGGGCCTGTTCGTAGACCTCGGACTGGGCGTTGATGCGGTAGAGCACGGCGATCTCGCCGGCCGGGACGCCCGCGGCGATGAGGTCCCGGATCCGCTGGGCGACGCCTTCGGCCTCGGCGGGCTCGTCGGCGTACTCGGCGTAGACGGGGTCGGGGCCGGTCTCGCGCTGGGAGACCAGTTCGAGCCGGTGCTCGGCGGCCCGGCCCCTGGCCTGGTTCAGGAGCCCGTTGGCGAGGTGGACCACCTGCGGCGTGGAGCGGTAGTCGCGGACCAGCTTGACCACGGTGGCCTGGGGGTAGCGGGTGCGGAAGTTCAGCAGGTGGTCGGGGGTGGCGCCGGTGAAGGAGTAGATGGTCTGGCTGGCGTCGCCGACGACGCAGAGGCTGTCGCGCTCGCCGAGCCACAGGTCCAGCAGCCGCTGCTGCAAGGGGCTGACGTCCTGGTACTCGTCGACGACGAAGTGCTGGTACTGGGCGCGGATCTGCTCGGCGATGTCGTGGCGGTCCTGGAGGATGCCGACGGTCAGCAGCAGCACGTCCTCGAAGTCGATCATGCCGCGGTCGCGCTTGAGCTGCTCGTACGTCCCATAGATCTGTGCGATCTCGGCCATGTCCCGGGGTGCCTCGCGGCCCGACTTGAGGGCGGCCGCCGGATAGTCCGCGGGCACCGTCTGGGTGACCTTCGCCCACTCGATCTCGCCGGTGACGTCGCGCAGCTCGTTGCGGTCGAGGCGGATGCGGCACCGGGCGCCGGCCTCGGCGACGAACTGGATCTTGCGCTCCAGCAGCCGGGGCACGTCCCCGCCGACCGCCTTGGGCCAGAAGTACTGGAGCTGGCGCAGGGCGGCGGAGTGGAAGGTCCGGGCCTGGACACCGCCCGCGCCGAGCGTGCGCAGGCGGCCGCGCATCTCTCCGGCGGCGCGGTTGGTGAAGGTGACGGCCAGCACGCTGGCCGGCATGAGCTGGCCGGACCGGACACCGTAGGCGATGCGGTGGGTGATGGCGCGGGTCTTGCCCGTACCGGCGCCCGCCAGCACGCACACCGGCCCCCGCAGGGTCGTCGCGACCTCGCGCTGCTCCGGGTCCAGGCCCAGGAGCACCGCGTCGGCCGAGTCGGCGGCGGCGGAGAAGGAAGAGGAGTGCGTTGCTGCTGTCACTCCGCCATGCTGCCAGGTCTCGTGGGGCGGGCGGGAAAATCGTCCACAGGCCCCGGGCACTCGTCGTACGAGTCACACCGGTCGCGCGGGGACGCCCGTACGGGAATGGCGACCGGGTCCCGTACGTTCGAGTACTCGGACCACCCAGCCCTCACGAAGGAGAGCGCAGCATGCAGGACACGGGCACCGTCACGATGTACAGCACGACCTGGTGCGGCTACTGCCGTCGGCTGAAGACGCAGCTGGACCGGGAGGGCATCGCGTACAACGAGATCAACATCGAGCTCGACCCGGCGTCCGCTGCGTTCGTGGAGAAGGCCAACGGCGGCAACCAGACGGTTCCCACCGTCCTCGTGAAGTCCGCCGCCGGCAGCGAGTCCGTCATGACGAATCCGAGCCTGGCCCAGGTCAAGCAGGCTCTCGCCGTCTGAGCGGCGCCTCGGAGCAGCCCGGGCACCGCGAGCACCGCGACCACCCCGAGCCCCTGACCGAGCACCCCGAGCACCAGAAGGGCCCCCGCCGAGGCGGGGGCCCTCTGCTGTGACGAAAGTGACGGGTTACGCCGACGCCTTCGGCAGCGGCTCGCCGTACCAGAGCTCGACCAGCCGGGCGGCGATGGAGATGCCCGACGGCGGCAGCACCTCGCCCGACGCGAAGGCCGCGCGCAGCTCCTCGCGGGAGAACCAGCGGGCCTCCTGGATCTCCTCGCCGTCGACCGTGATCTCGGAGGTGGTGGCGCGGGCCGTGAAGCCCAGCATCAGGCTGTATGGGAAGGGCCAGGGCTGGCTGGCCACATACTCGACCTCGCCGACCCTGACGCCCGCCTCCTCCCACACCTCGCGGACGACGGACTGCTCGATCGACTCGCCCGGCTCCACGAACCCGGCGAGCGTGGAGAAGCGGCCCTCCGGCCAGTGCACCTGGCGGCCCAGCAGCGCGCGGTCGTGCTCGTCGGTGACCAGCATGATCACGGCCGGGTCGGTGCGCGGGTAGTGCTCGGCGCCGCATCCCGGGCAGCGGCGGATGTGCCCGGCGGCCGCGACGACCGTGCGCTCGCCGCAGCGCGAGCAGAAGCGGTGCATCCGCTGCCAGTTCTCCAGCGCCACCGCGTGCACCATCAGCCCGGCGTCGCGCGGGGACAGCAGCAGTCCGGCCTCGCGCAGGCCGGCCGGGCGGGCCGACTGGTCCATGCGGCCGGGCAGCGCGTCCTTCTGCAGGGCGAAGTACCGTACGCCGTCCTCGTCGGTCCCCAGGAAGTAGCGGTGGGTCTCGGTGACCGGGGCCTCGAAGGCCGGGGTCATCACGATGCCGGAGCCCCCGTCGGGGGTGTCGTCGATCAGGACCTGGCCGCCGGAGACGACGAAGACGCGGGTCGTCGGGTGGCTCCAGGCGGCGGCCAGCCAGGCCTCGTCGAGGCGGTGGTGTGCGGCACGGTCGATTCCGCTGGTCGCGGTGAGCGAGAGTGGGCGCTCGGTATGGATGCTCACAGGTACTTCCAACTCCCCCGGTGGTGGGACAGGCAGGCTCGGTGCGGCAGGTGTGGGTGGGGTCAGGCGGGTGTGCGGTGGGTGTCGGCCAGGTCTGCCCAGAGGTAGGCGGCCGTCTCGACGCCCTTGAGCAGGAGGTCCAGCTCGACCTTCTCGTTCGGCGCGTGCCAGCCGTCGGACGGTACCGAGATGCCGAGGAAGAGGACGGGCGCGTCCAGGACGTCCTGGAGGTCGGCCGCGGGTCCGGAGCCGCCCTCGCGGGTGAAGCGGATCTTCTGGCCGAAGGCGCGCCCCATGGACCGTACGACCGACTGCAGGGCCGGGTGGTCCAGCGGGGTCAGGCACGGCCGGGTGGGGGCGCCGAAGGTGATGGAGTGCCGGATTCCGTCGGGGATCCGTGCCGCGACCCAGTCCCGCAGGGCGGCCTCGACCTCGTACGGGTCCTGCCCGGAGACCAGGCGGAACGACAGCTTCAGGTGGGCGGAGGCGGGCACGATGGTCTTGCCGCCGGGGCCCTGGTAGCCGCCGCCGATGCCATTGACCTCGGCCGTCGGGCGGGCCCAGACGCGCTCCAGGGTGGAGTACCCGGCCTCGCCGGCGGCCGCGTGGGACTTGGCCGTGCGCAGCCACTCGGCCTCGTCGAAGGGCAGCTCGGCGATGAGCGCGCGCTCCGCGTCGGTGAGCTCGGCGATGCCGTCGTAGAAGCCGGGGACGGTGACCCGCCCGTCGTCGTCGTGCAGGGCGGCGACCAGGCGGGCGGCGACGGTGGCCGGATTGGGCACGGCCCCGCCGAAGGCACCGGAGTGGATGTCCTGGTCCGGGCCGTGGAAGTCGATCTCGCAGTCGGCGACCCCGCGCATGCCGGTGCAGACGGTGGGGGTGGTCTGCGACCACATGCCGGTGTCGGAGACGATCACCACGTCGGCGGCCAGCTCGGCGGCGCGGGCCTCGACGAGCGCGCGGAAGTGGAGGGAGCCGGACTCCTCCTCGCCCTCGACGATCAGCTTGAGGTGCACGGCGGGGGCGGCGGCGCCGGTGGCCGCCAGGTGCGCCCGTACGCCGAGGGTGTGGAAGAACACCTGGCCCTTGTCGTCGGCGGCGCCGCGCGCGTACATGCGGCCGTCGCGGATCACCGGCTCGAACGGGTCGGTGTGCCATCCGTCGGCGAGGGCGGCGGGCTGCACGTCGTGGTGCCCGTACACGAGGACCGTGGGGGCGTCCGGGTCCTCGCTCGGCCAGTGCGCGAAGACGGCGGGGGCGCCGCCGGTCTCCCAGACCTCGGCGACCGGGAAGCCGGTCTCCTTGAGCTTCGCCGCGAGCCATTCGGCGCTGCGGCGTACGTCGCCCGCGTGCTCGGGCTGGGCCGAGACGGAGGGGATGCGGAGCCACTCGGCGAGGTCGTCGAGGAAGGCTGCGCGGTGGGTCGCTATGTACGTACGGACGACGTTGTCCGGCGGGGTGTCGCTCATGCCCCGAGCCTATCCGTCCGCCTGACGGCCACCGCCGGTGTCCGTTTCGCCTTGGAGGATCCGCTCAAGGCGGGCGCGGTCGGGGAGGTTGCGGGGGCGGATCACGCGGCCGCTGCGGACGTGCAGGAAGGCGGCGGTGACGCGGCTGAGCGGGGTGTTCGTGGCCTCGGCCCAGGCCAGACGGTAGACGGCGAGCTGGAGGGGGTCGGCCTCGGTGGTCCGGCCGGTCTTCCAGTCGACGATCTCGTACGCGTCGCCGTCCTCGTCGGTGGTGGTCTTGTAGACGGCGTCGATCCGGCCGCGGATGACACGGCCGGCGAGGGTGAGCTGGACCGGGGCCTCCATGCGGTGGGGGGGCCGGTCCGCGTACGGGGTGCGCTCGAAGGCGGCCTTGAGGGAGTCGAGGTCGGCCTCGTCGGCGATCTCCTGGTCGGAGCCGGCGCCGGGGAGGTCGGTCACGGGATCGAGGACGTCGAGGAACGGGAGCGGGAGCTCGTCGAAGCGGGACTCGACCCAGGCGTGGAACCGCGTGCCCTGGCGGGCGGCGGGCTGCGGGGGCTTGGGCATGGGACGGGCGAGGTCGCGTACGAAGCCCTGCTCGTCGGCGGCGAGCCGGAGCAGCTGGCTGGCGGAGAGGGCGGCGGGGAGCTCGACGTCGCGGACCGCTGCGCGGGCACGGCGCAGCTCGCCCTCCAAGGCGTCGAGGTCCCGGTCCCAGGAGGCGATGGCTCGCGCGTCCTCGGGGGCGAGTCCTGCCGCGCCGTCGCCGGGCGCGGGCCGGGCATCGGCCTCCGGCCAGAGGTCGTCGTCGAGCGGCGCGGCGGAGTGGGCCGGACCGGGTCCCTCCCCCACCCCACTCCTTCCCTGAACGGGGGCGCTGCCCCGGACCCGGTCGGGGCTCGGGCCTGCGGCCCGGGGTGCGGGCACGCCGGCAGGGTCCCGTACGGCGGCCTCCCGCCAGAAGTCGGGATGCGGCTGCGCCGCGTTCGGGGCTCCGCCCCGGACCCCGTCGGGGGTCGGGCTCGCGGCTCCGGCCGCGGCAGCGGCAGCGCCCTGCGGGGCGGGGGCATCGGTGGGCGGCTCCGCCGCCGGGCGGGCCGCGTCGGGCCGCGCTGCGCCCCGCTGATGCCCGGCTGCGTCCTCGGTCGGCGGAGCCGTCGGACCGCCGGCGTGCGCGGCTTCGTCCCATGCGGTGTCCGGCCGGGCGTCGTCGTCCGGCCACGGTTCGTCGTCGTAAAACGGGTCGTCGCAGTCCGGGGGCCAGAGAAAGGCCTCGTCGTGCTGCTCCGGCGGGGGCGGGGCCTGCTCCGGCGAGGGCGGGGCCGCCAGGTAGGACTCCACCAGGGCGGCCGCCGCGCGACGCAGGGTGAGGGAGCGCGGGTCGAGCGGGAGGGGCCAGGAGTGGTCCTGGGCGGGATCGTCGGACAGGGCGGGGTTCTCGGCGTCGGGGTCGGGCTCGTCCGCCCAGGCCTCGATCTCGCCGAAGCCCGCCGCGCAGTGGTCGTACAGGGCCGACAGGAAGGCGGACGGGCCGCGGCGCTTCTTCTGGGTCGGGCCCCACCAGTGGCCGGAGGCCAGCAGGAGGGAGCGCGGCCGGGTGAAGGTCACGTAGCCCAGGCGGAGTTCCTCCACCGCCTTGTGGTGCTTCAGGGCGGCCTTGAAGGACTTCAGGCCCGCCGAGGTCCAGGCCGGGTCCCCGGGCAGGGTGGGGGCATCGCCGCGCAGGGCGTACGGGAGCACCTTCGCGTACGAGGTCCAGGCCTCCGGCGCCTTCTCTTTCGGAAAGGATCCCGCGCACAGGTCGGGGACGACCACCACGTCCCACTCCAGGCCCTTGGACTTGTGGGCGGTGAGCACCTTGACGGTGTTCTCGCCACCCGGCAGGGCGTGGTCCAGGCCCTTCTCGTACTGGGCGGCCGTACGCAGGAACGCCAGGAAGGCCAGCAGCGTGGCCTCGCCGTCCAGGGCGGCGAAACCGGCCGCCACGTCCATGAAGCTCGACAGGGTCTCGCGCCGGCGGGCCGCCAGCGCGTGCGGGGAGGCGGACAGTTCCACTTCGAGGCCGGTGGCGGACAGCACCCGGTGCAGGACGTCCATCAAGGGGTCGGCGAGGGACCGCCGCAGGTCGCGCAGCTCCTGCGCGAGGTGCGCGAAGCGGACCCGGGCCTCCGCCGAGAAGGGGAGGTCGTCGGGGGCCTGGCCGGCGCCGTCGAGGAAGGTCTCCAGGGCGTCGGCCAGCGAGATGATCTCCGCCGGGTCGACGCCCTCCACGGCTGCCGCCAGCCGTTCGTCCGGGTCCGCCCCCGACGGCGACCGGCCCACGAGCAGTCGCGCGCGGCGGCCCAGCAGGGCCAGGTCGCGCGCGCCGATCCGCCAGCGCGGGCCGATGAGGAGCCGGACGAGGGAGGCGTTGGCGCCCGGGTCCTGGAGGACCTCGCAGACGGCGACGAGGTCCGCGACCTCGGGGAGGTGCAGCAGCCCGGAGAGGCCGACGACCTCGACCGGGACGTCCCGGTCCACCAGTACGGCCTGGATCTGCGCGAAGTCCCCGGCCGACCGGCACAGTACGGCGATCTCGCGCGGCTCGGTGCCGGTGCGGACCAGGTGGGCGACGGAGTCGGCGAGCCAGTCGAGTTCCTGGGCGTGGGTCTCCAGCAGGGCGCAGCGGACCTGGCCGGCTCCCTCGGCCCCCGGCGCCGGGCGCAGCGCCTCCACCCCGTGGTGCATGGCGCGCAGCGGTGCGGCGAGCCCGTTGGCCAGGTCCAGCAGGCGGCCGCCGCTGCGCCGGTTCTCGCTGAGGGAGAGCCGGGTGGCGGGGCTGCCGTCCGCGTGGGGGAAGTGCTCGGGGAAGTCGTCGAGGTTGGCCACGGAGGCCCCGCGCCAGCCGTAGATGGCCTGGCAGGGGTCCCCGACGGCGGTCACGGCGTGGCCGGAGCCCGCGCCGAAGAGGCCGGACAGCAGCAGCCGCTGTGCGACGGAGGTGTCCTGGTACTCGTCGAGCAGGACCACCCGGAACTCCTCGCGCAGCAGCGCCCCCACCTCGGGCCGGGTGGTGGCGAGCTGCGCGGAGAGGGCTATCTGGTCGCTGAAGTCGAAGAGGTCGCGGGAGCGTTTGGCGGCGCGGTAGCGGCTGACCAGTTCCAGCAGTTCGAGGCGGCCGCGCACGGCCTCGGGGACCTTGCGCAGGTCTTCGTTGGTCAGCCGGGTACCGGCGAGCACGTCCAGCAGCTCGGTGTCGTACAGACGCAGCCGGTCCGGTTCGACCAGGTGCTCGGACAGCTCCGCGTCGAGCGCGAGCAGGTCGCCGACCAGCTCGGGGACGGACTTGGTGAGCGAGGGGTACGGGCCGGGGGCCTCGCGCAGCACCTTCGCGGCGAGCTGGAAGCGGGTGGCGTCGGCGAGGAGGCGGGAGCTGGGCTCCAGGCCGATGCGCAGGCCGTGGTCCTTGAGGAGCTGTCCGGCGAAGGCGTGGTACGTCGAGATGCGGGGCTCGCCGCCGGCCGCCTCGGCGTCGGCCGGGGAGGGGTCCGGGTCGGTGATCCCGGCCCGCGCGAGGGCCTTGCGTACGCGCTCGGCCAGCTCGCCCGCCGCCTTGTTGGTGAAGGTCAGACCGAGGACCTGCGCGGGCGCCACCGCACCGGTGCCGACGAGCCAGACCACGCGCGCGGCCATCACCGTGGTCTTGCCGGAGCCCGCGCCGGCGACGACGACCTGCGGGGCGGGAGGGGCGGTGACGCAGGCCATCTGCTCGGGCGTGAATGGGATCCCGAGGAGCTCCTTGAGCTGCTCGGGGTCGGTGAGGACGGGCGGACGCGCGGACACGTAAAAAGGCTAGCCGCCCCCACCGACAGACCCGACCGTCCTGGTCACTCCACCGTCTGGCGGCCTTCCGGGCGGGCGCTGCACGAACTGCGGAAGGAGCAGTGGTCGCAGTGCCGGCCCGCGGCGGGTGCGAACCGCTCGTCGAGGACCCGCCCGGCGGCGGTCGCGAGCAGGTCGCCGACCCACTCCCCGTCGAGGGGCTGCTGCGCCTGGATCTTGGGGACCGCGTCGCCGCCCTCGCGCTGGGCGGCGCCCTGGCGGAGCTGGACGAGCTCGGCGCCGCCGGGCTCCGGGCGCAGGCCGTCGAAGACCTCGTCGACGGCGCCCTCGCGGACGGCGAGCTGGTAGACGGCGAGCTGGGGGTGGCGGGCGACCTCGTCCTTGGTCGGCGCGGCCTTGCCGGTCTTGAAGTCGACGACGTACGCGCGTCCCTGCGGGTCCGCCTCGACCCGGTCCATGGAGCCGCGGATGCGGACGGCGACGTCGCCGGCTTCGAGTGTGACGTCGAACTCGTGCTCCGTGGCCACGGCCGCCCGGCCCCCGCGATCGGTGGTGTGCCAGCGCAGGAAGCGTTCGAGGGCGGCGCGGGCGTTGTCCTTCTCCTGGCGGGACTTCCACGGCGCGTCGAAGGCGAGGGCGTCCCACACCGAGTCGAGGCGCTCCATGAGGACGGCCAGGTCGGCGGGGGTGCGGCCGGAGGCGACCTCGTCGGCGAGGACGTGGACCACGTTGCCGAAGCCCTGGGCCGCGGTGGAGGGGGTGTCGGCCTTGACCTCACGGCCGAGGAACCACTGCAGGGAACAGGTGTTGGCGAGCTGTTCCAGGGCGCTGCCGGAGAGGGCGACGGGGCGGTCCCGGTCGCGGAGCGGGACGCTGCTGCGGGTGGGCTCGTACAGGCCCCACCAGCGCTGCGGGTGCGCGGCCGGGACCAGGGGGCGGTCCTCGTCGTCGGTGAGCGCGGCCAGGCGGGCGAGGCGGCGGGCGGCCGCGTCGCGCAGGGCAGGCGAGGCGTCCGGGTCGACGGTGGTGGCGCGCAGCTCGGCGACGAGCGCCGGGACGGCGAGGGGGCGGCGGGGGCGGCCGGTGACGTCGCGCGGGGGGACGCCGAGCTCGGTGAGGAAGCGGGAGGGCTGATCGCCGTCGTCGGCGGGGGCCTTGACGGCGGTGACGACGAGGCGGTCGCGGGCGCGGGTGGCCGCGACGTAGAAGAGGCGGCGTTCCTCCGCGAGGAGGGCGCCGGGGGTGAGGGGCTCGGCGAGGCCGTCGCGGCCGATGCGGTCGGCCTCCAGGAGGGAGCCGCGGCGGCGGAGGTCGGGCCACAGGCCCTCCTGGACGCCTGCGACGACGACGAGGGACCACTCCAGTCCCTTGGAGCGGTGGGCGGTCATCAGGCGGACGGCCTCGGAGCGGGTGGCGCGGGCCGTCAACGTGTCGGCGGCGATGTCCTCCGCTTCCAGTTGTTCGAGGAAGTTGAGCGCGCCGCTGCCGCCGGTGCGTTCCTCGGCGCGGGCGGCGGTGTCGAAGAGGGCGCAGACGGCGTCGAGGTCGCGGTCCGCGTTACGGCCGGCCGCGCCGCCGCGGCGGGCGCTGCGCTCCAGGCGCTGCGGCCAGGGCGTGCCGTCCCAGAGGATCCACAGGGCCTCCTCGGCGGTGCCGCCGCCCTGGAGCAGCTCGCGGGCCTTGCGCAGGAGCAGGCCGAGGCGCTGCGCGCCGCGGGCGTAGGCCGGGTCGTGCGCGGTGAGCCGCTCCGGCTCGGCGAGGGCGCGGGCGAGCAGCACGTCGGAGGGCGCGGGGACCTTGACGCCCGCCGCGCGCTCCTCGTCCCGCAGCGCCCGGCCGAGGCGGCGCAGGTCGGCGGCGTCCATCCCGCCGAGGGGAGAGGTGAGCAGCGTGAGGGCCGCCTCGACGGTGATGCCTCCGGCAGGGTCGGCGGAGTCGGAGTCGCCCCCCGCAACCGGGTCGCCCGCGGCGGGGTCGGCGTCGGCGTCGGCGTCGGCCGGATCGGTCTCAAGGCCGTCAGCGACCCTGAAGCCGGCTCCCGGACCCAGGTCACCGACGGCGGGGTCGGCCTCGGCGCCGGCGTCGGCCCGGCCTGCGGTCCGGGGCGCTTCGGCGGAGCCGGGGACGTCCCCGTCGGCCCGGTCGGCCTCAAGGCCGTCAGCGACCCTGAAGCCGGCCTCTGGGCCCTGGTCATGTGCGGCGGGGGCGGCGTCCGGGGTCGGGGACTCGGGGGCGGCGGGCTGCGCTTCGCCGGCCGGCTCGGCGGGCGGGGCGGGCACCGGGGCGGCAGCCGCCTCGGCGTCCGTGATCGCAGGCCCGGTAACGGTCGGTTCCGTGGGCGCTGCCGCCGCCGAGGCCGTGATGCGGAGGGCCGTCAGGAGGGGGGAGACCGCCGGTTCGTGGCGCAGCGGGGTGTCCGCGCCGTCCGTTTCGGCCGGGACCCCCGCCGAGATCAGGGCGCGGCGCATCGCCGGGAGGGTACGGCCGCCGGCGCGGACCAGGACGGCCATGTCCTGCCAGGGCACGCCGTCCTCCAGGTGGGCCCGGCGCAGGATGTCGGCGATGTTGTCCAGCTCCGCCCCGGCGGTGGGGTAGGTGAACACCTCCACCCGGCCGCCCTCCCGCACGGCGCGCAGGTCGCGATGGGCACGGACCGCTGCCGCCGGGAGGCGGGGCACCGGCATCCGGGTGGTGAGGAGGCGGGTGGCGGCGAGCAGGGCCGCGCCGGAACGGCGGCCCACCGTCAGGGCGGTGACGGCCGCGCCCGGGAACGCGGACTCGAAGTCCAGGATGTTGTTGATGTCGGCGCCGCGGAAGGCGTAGATCGACTGGTCGGGGTCGCCGAAGGCGACCAGCGTGCCGCCCGGCCCGGTCAGGGCCTTCAGCAGGCGCAGCTGGGAGGCGTCCGTGTCCTGGTACTCGTCCACGAAGATCGCGTCGTAGGCGGAGGCGAGGGAGGCGTTGCGTTCCGCGAGCAGCACCGCCCGGTGCAGGAGTTCCGCGTAGTCCAGCGTGCCCTGCATGTCCAGGACGTCCAGGTATTCGGAGAGGAACGCGGCGGCCGCCTTCCAGTCCGGGCGCCCGATGCGGTCGGCGAACGAGGCGAGGGCCTGCGGGCCGAGGCCCAGTTCGCGGGCGCGGGCGAGCACCGCCCGGACCTCGTCGGCGAACCCGCGCGTGGTCAGCGCGGCCCGCAGGTCGTCCGGCCAGCGGATGGAGTGGACGGAACGGATGCGCCGCTGGCCCTCCAGGAGGGTGCGGACCATCACGTCCTGCTCGGGACCGGACAGCAGCCGCAGCGGGTCGGCGAAGAGGTCGGTGTCCTGGTGGGCGCGGACCAGGCCGTAGCAGAAGGAGTGGAAGGTGGTGGCCTGCGGAGCCCGCGCACCGCCGAGGCGCACGGCGGCCCGGTCGCGCAGTTCGACCGCCGCCTTGCGGCTGAAGGTGAGGATGAGGATGCGGGCGGGGTCCATGCCCGCTTCAACCCGGGCGGTGACGGCCTCGACCAGCGTGGTCGTCTTCCCGGTGCCCGGGCCGGCCAGGACGAGCAGCGGTCCGCCGGCGTGGTCAACCACCGCCCGCTGCGCTGCGTCCAGCACAGGGGGATCCACCCGTTCCGGCCCGGTGCGCACGAGGCGGTACGCGTCGGGGGTCCGCGTGCGCCGCCGTTCGGTGCGGTCGGAGGAGGAAGTGGTGATCACGTGAGGTGCCGGTCCTGGTGGGTCTACGGGTGGTGCGGGGTCTGCGTTTCCTGCGGAGGCCGCCGGGGCCGCGCGGTGTTCCGGTGCTGTCGTGACGGCTCCAGCGGAAGCCGAAGGGGCAACGCTACGGCAACCGGCGGGGGCCGTGCAGTCCCCCCGGGTACCCCGTACGGGCGTTCGCCATGTCGCCCGATCGCCCGTTCAGGCCGCGCATGGCCGAAGCTGTCAGGTGTGAGCCTCGTCGCGCCCGCCGTCCTGTCCGGGGGCCCCGTCCCAGCGTGCCCGCCGCATGTCCAGCCGCGGCTCACCGCCGGCGCCGGCCGTCAGGCGCAGCGGGGTGGCCTCGGTCCGGTAGTGCTCCAGGGCGCGCAGCTCGTGACCGGGCAGCGGCAGTCCGTCCGCCCGTACGACGCGCCACCAGGGCACGGCTCCCCCGTACAGGGCCATGACACGCCCGACTTGGCGCGGCCCGCCCTCGCCGAGCCATTCGGCGACGTCCCCGTACGTCATCACCCGGCCGGGCGGAATACGCTCGACCACCTCCAGCACGCGCTCCGCGTACGCGGGCAGCTCTTCACTCATTCAGCACATGGTGCAGTACGCCGGACGCCCGTCGGCGGAAGTCGTGGTTCCGGACCGGCGCGCACCCTGCTGCCCCGATGGTCCGCCGGTCCGTGCCACCATCTTCCGGGCGGTGACTGGTGATACGTGATCAAGAAGAGACGGATGTGACGACGAAGGAGCAGGGTGTGAGCCCTCCGGACGGCGCGGCGGCGGACGACGGCGCACGCCCTGACGACGGCCCGGACCCCCGCCCCGAGCCTCCTGCGGAGACCCGTCCGCAAACCCGGGCCGAGCCTCGCCCGGAGACCCCTCCGGAGCCCCGGCGCCCCGACGGCGACGCCGGCAAGGGTGACGGTGACGGTGACTCCGGCGGCAACGCCGACGGTGACGCCCACCGCGGGGGTCACGGTCACGGCGCCGGCGCGGAGGGCCCGCACGGCCACGCCTCCACGGCCGCCGACCAGGTCGAGGTCGACGAACCGCTGCTCGCCGCCCGTGTGCACCGCCCCTCCGACCTCGTCCGCCTGCTCGTCGGCATCCTCGGCATCGCCGTCGTGCTCGCCATCGCCGCCTTCGCCCACGGCACCACCGTCGGCCTGGAGGAGGACATCAGCAAGGGCACCGGCCAGGCGCCGGACCTGTTGATCAAGGTCGCGGCGCTCGTGTCCAGCATCGCGGTGCTGCTGCTGCCCGTCGCCTTCGCCATCGAGCGGCTGATCAAACGCGACGGCCTGCGCATCGCCGATGGCGTGCTCGCCGCCGTCCTGGCGCACGGGGTGACCCTCGCCACCGACCTGTGGGTCTCCCAGGCCGCCCCCGCCACCATTCAGGACGCCCTGACCCTCCCGGCGGGCGGCGGGGCCCTCACCGACCCCGTGCACGGCTACCTCGCGCCCGTCATCGCGTACATGACCGCCGTCGGCATGACCCGCAGACCCCACTGGCGCGTCGCGCTGTGGGTGGTCCTGCTGCTCAACGCCCTCACCATGCTGGTCAACGGATACACCACCCCGTTCTCGATCATCCTCACCGTCCTGATCGGCTGGAGCGTCGCGTACGGCACCCTGTACGCCGTCGGCTCCCCCAATGTGCGCCCCACCGGGCAGAACCTCCTCGCCGGACTGCGCCGCGTCGGCTTCCAGCCGGTCAGCGCGATGCGCGCCGAGATGCCCGACGGCCCCGAGGCGTCCGAGGTCAGCGACCGCGGGCGGCGCTACCACGTCACCCTGGAGGACGGGCCACCGCTCGACGTCACGGTCGTCGACCGCGAGCAGCAGGCCCAGGGCTTCTTCTACCGGGTCTGGCGCCGGCTCACCCTGCGCGGCATCACCACCCGGCGCAGCCTGCAGTCGCTGCGCCAGGCGCTGGAGCAGGAGGCGCTCCTCGCATACGCGGCGATCGCGGCCGGGGCCAACGCACCGAAGCTGATCGCCACCTCCGAACTCGGTCCGGACGCGGTGATGCTCGTGTACGAGCACCTGGGCGGCCGCACCCTGGACTCGCTCCCCGACGAGGAGATCACCGACGAGCTGAGCCGCAACGCCTGGGAGCAGGTACGGGCCCTCCAGTCGCGGCGGATCGCGCACCGCAGGCTGACCGGGGACGCCCTGGTGGTGGATCGTTCCGGCAACGTCATCCTCACCGACCTGCGCGGCGGCGAGATCGCCGCCGGCGATCTCGTGCTCCGGATGGACATCGCCCAGCTGCTGACCACGCTCGGCCTGCGGGTCGGCGCGGAGCGGGCCGTGGCCTCGGCCGTGTCGGTGCTCGGCCCCGACACGGTGGCGGACTGCCTGCCACTGCTCCAGCCGATCGCGCTGAGCCGTTCCACCCGGGCCACGCTGCGCAGGCTGGCCCGGGAGCGGGCCGACCGCCAGCGGGAGGCCGTACTGGAATCCTCGCGCGCGGCGAAGGCGGCGCGCGAGGCGGAGTCCGCGGCCTCCGCCACTCCGGTCTCCGCCTCGGCCGCCGCCGACCGGAAGGCGGAGAAGAAGGCCCTGGACGACGCGCTGGACGGGGCGCGCGAGGAGGATCTGCTGAGTCAGATCCGCCAGCAGGTACTGCTGATCCGCCCGCAGGCGCCGGTGGAGCCGGCCCGGCTGGAGCGGATCAGGCCGCGCACGCTCGTGTCGTTCATCGCGGGTGCGTTCGGTGCGTACTTCCTGCTCACGCAGCTCGCCCATGTGGACTTCGGGACCATCATCGGCGAGGCGCAGTGGGGCTGGGTCGGTGCGGCCCTCGCCTTCTCGGCGCTGAGCTACTTCGCGGCGGCGATGAGCCTGCTGGGCTTCGTGCCCGAGCGGGTGCCGTTCCTGCGGACCGTGGTCGCGCAGGTGGCCGGGTCGTTCGTGAAGCTGGTGGCTCCGGCGGCCGTCGGCGGTGTCGCGCTGAACACGCGGTTCCTGCAGCGGGCGGGGGTCCGGCCGGGGCTGGCGGTCGCGAGCGTGGGCGCCTCCCAGCTGTTCGGGCTGGCCAGCCACATCCTGCTGTTGCTGTCCTTCGGCTATCTGACCGGGACCGAGAAGACCCCGGAGATGACCCCGTCCCGCGCGGTCATCGCGGGGCTGCTGACGGTGGCGGTGCTGGTGCTGGTGGTGACGGCGGTCCCGTTCATGCGCAAGTTCATCGTCACGCGGGTGCGGGCGCTGTTCGCGGGCGTGGTGCCGCGCATGCTGGACGTGCTGCAGCGACCGAAGAAGCTGATGACCGGCATCGGCGGGATGCTGCTGCTGACGGGCTGCTTCGTGATGTGCCTGGACGCGTCGATCCGTGCGTTCGGGGGCGGCGAGGCCATCAGCTACGCGAGCATCGCGGTGGTGTTCCTGGCGGGCAACGCGCTGGGGTCGGCGGCGCCGACGCCGGGCGGCATGGGCGCGGTGGAGACCACGCTGACCCTGGGGCTGATCGCGGCCGGGCTGGACAAGGAGGTCGCGATCTCGGCGGTGCTGCTGTTCCGCCTGATGACCTTCTGGCTGCCGGTGCTGCCGGGGTGGATCTCGTTCAACTTCCTGACCCGCAAGGAAGCCATCTAGCCTCCGGCTCGTCTGCGGGGCTGCGGGGTCCGTGCCCGCGCCCGGCAGCGCACCGCCCGCGGGGCGGCCGGTACTCCTACGGCGCTCCGCGCCCGCGCCTCAAACACCGGCGGGGCTCCTTGGGCCGAGCGGGGCCGGTTCGGCCGGGTGGAGCCCGGACCCGGCGTCGCCCGGATGGGTCAGCGCAGGAGCGGTGGGGGTGAAGCGCACACAGGATGGGGGCATGCCGAGAAACGCCTGGCGGGTCACCGCCGCCGCAGCGCTCGCCGCCGGCCTGCTCACCACGGCCGCCTGCTCCGACGGCGGCGACGAGAAGAAGACGACGGCCGACGGCACTCCGGAGGTCAAGCCGCTCAAGTGGGGCGAGTGCGAGGCCCCCACCCCCGCCCAGGGCGGCGGTCCGACCCCGCCCAAGGACTGGCAGTGCGCCACGCTCGACGTCCCGCTCGACTACGCGAAGCCCGAGGGCGAGACGATCCCGATCGACCTGATCCGCGCCAAGGCGCGCGATCAGAAGAACCGCCTCGGCTCCCTGGTCTTCAACTTCGGCGGCCCCGGAGGCTCCGGCATCACCACCCTCCCCGGCGCCGCCAAGGAGTACGAGGCCCTGCGCGCCCGGTACGACCTGGTCAGCTTCGATCCCCGCGGGGTGGGCGCCAGCGCCCCCGTGCTGTGCGCGAGCGACCGGCAGCTGGACGAGTACTACGCCGAGGACGCCTCCCCTGAGACGCCGCAGGAGGAGAAGGTCTTCCTCGACTCCGGCAAGGAGTACCACGAGGCCTGCCGGAAGAATTCCGGCAAGCTCCTCCCCCACGTCGGCACCGAGAACGCCGCCCGCGACCTCGACCGCATCCGCCAGGCCCTCGGCGACGAGAAGCTGAACTACTTCGGGATCTCCTACGGCACCGAACTCGGCGGGGTCTACGCCCATCTCTTCCCCAAGAACGTCGGGCGGGCCGTCTTCGACGCCGTCGTGGACCCGACCAAGACCTCCGAGGAGAGCGCGCTGGCCCAGGCCAAGGGCTTCCAGCTCGCGCTGGACAACTTCGCCCAGGACTGCGTGGACCGCGGTGACGAGTGCCGGCTGCAGGGCAGCACCGTCCAGGAGATCGAGGCCGGGATCATCCAGCTCCAGAAGGACCTGTCCGCGAAGCCCATCCCGGGCATCGGAGACCGGAAGCTGACCGAGAGCCTCGCGACCAACGGCATCGCGCAGGCCCTGTACTCCAAGGAGCTGTGGCCGCTGCTGGAACAGGGCCTCGACGAGGCGCAAGGCGGTCAGGGGCAGTTGTTGATGGCCCTGTCCGACTCGCTCAACGGGCGGGACGAGCAAGGGCGTTACAGCAACCTCGGCGCGGCCAACGTCGCCATCAACTGCGTGGACTCCAAGGACCGTTACTCCCTGGAGCAGACCAAGGCCGGGCTGCCGGCCTTCCGCGCGGCCTCGCCCGTCTTCGGGGACTTCATCGGCTGGGCGATGATGGGCTGCACCGGCTGGCCGGTCCCCGGCACCTGGGAGACCCCTGACGTCTCGGCGCCGGGATCCGCACCGATCCTGGTGATCGGCAACACCGGCGACCCTGCCACCCCGTACGAGGGCGCCCGCAAGATGGTGGAGCGGCTCGGCCCCGGTGTGGGCGTGGAGCTCACGTTCAAGGGTGAGGGGCACGGCGCCTACAACAGCGGCGACCCGTGCGTGCAGGAGGCGGTGAACACGTACCTGATCGAAGGCAAGCCCCCGGCGGCCGGCACCGTCTGCACCGCCGCGCCGACCCCGCCGTCCGAGCCCTCCCTGCCGTCCGAGCCGTCCGAACTGCCGGGCTGAGGCGCGCCGCGCAGGTCCGCCCGGGTCCGGACAACGCCGAAGGGGCCGTACCCCGCGATCGGAGTACGGCCCCTTCGGGCGACTGCTAGTAGACCGGCTTCTCCGGCTCGATCTGGTGGACCCAGCCGATGACACCGCCGCCGACGTGCACCGCGTCCGCGAAGCCCGCGGACTTCAGGACGGCGAGGACTTCCGCACTGCGGACACCCGTCTTGCAGTGCAAGACGATGCGCTTGTCCTGCGGCAGATCCTGGAGGGCGGTGCCCATGAGGAACTCGCCCTTGGGGATCAGCTTCGCACCGGGGATCGAGACGATCTCGTACTCGTTGATCTCGCGGACGTCGATGATCTCGATGGGCTCGTCGGTGTCGATCCACTCCTTGAGCTGCTTGGGAGTGATCGTCGAGCCGGCGGCCGCCTCCTGGGCCTCCTCCGACACGACGCCGCAGAAGGCCTCGTAGTCGATGAGCTCCGTGACGGTCGCGTTCGGACCGCAGACCGCGCAGTCGGGGTCCTTGCGGACCTTGACCTGGCGGTACTGCATCTCCAGGGCGTCGTAGATCATCAGGCGGCCGACCAGCGGCTCGCCGACGCCCGTGAGGACCTTGATGGCCTCGGTGACCTGGATGGAGCCGATGGACGCGCAGAGCACGCCGAGGACGCCGCCCTCGGCGCAGCTCGGGACCATGCCCGGCGGCGGCGGCTCCGGGTAGAGGCAGCGGTAGCACGGGCCGTGCTCGGACCAGAAGACCGAGGCCTGGCCGTCGAAGCGGTAGATCGAACCCCACACGTACGGCTTGTTCAGCAGTACGCAGGCGTCGTTCACCAGGTAGCGCGTGGCGAAGTTGTCCGTGCCGTCGACGATGAGGTCGTACTGGCTGAAGATCTCCATCACGTTCTCGGCTTCGAGCCGCTCTTCGTGAAGGACCACGTTCACATACGGGTTGATGCCCAGCACGCTGTCGCGGGCCGACTCGGCCTTGGAACGGCCGATGTCCGCCTGGCTGTGGATGATCTGGCGCTGCAGGTTCGACTCGTCGACCTCGTCGAACTCCACGATGCCCAGCGTGCCGACGCCGGCCGCGGCCAGGTACATGAGGGCGGGCGAGCCGAGGCCGCCCGCGCCCACGGCCAGCACCTTGGCGTTCTTCAGGCGCTTCTGGCCGTCCATCCCGACATCGGGGATGATCAGGTGGCGGGAGTACCGACGGACCTCGTCAACGGTGAGCTCAGCAGCTGGCTCGACCAGGGGTGGCAGCGACACGGGGACTCCGTAGATGGTTACGTCTTAACGGTGGTTCTCCCCGTAACACTGCCACGCCCGTCTTCATTCCAAGACACCTGTCCCGATCCTTGAGACAATTTCGTCCCAGTAGGCGGGCATGGAGGCCCACGGGTCGCGGTCCGCGGCCCCGCACCGGTCGGTGAACCAGATGGTGCCCGCACCCTGCCAGCGGGCGATCCGCATCGCCTCCTCCAGGTGGCTGCGCGGCACCCCGTGGACGAGGTGGCAGAACCGCTCCGCCGGGTGGTCCGCGGTCCACTCCGCCACCTGCGACCAGCGGTAGTCGGCCCAGGCCCCGGAGAAGGTGACCAGCTGGTCCGCCGCCTCCGCATAGCCCTCGTACGGGTGCGTGCCGTGCCCGAGCACGATGCGCAGGTCCTCCCCGAGGCCGCGCAGGGTCTCGACGACCCGGCACACCGAGGCCAGTTCCGCCTTGTCGGCCGGCGTTCCCGCGAGGTAGAAACCGCCGACCCCGTACCAGTCGCGGAAGCGGTGGGCGTCGGAGATCAGCTCCCCGAAGGACCGCGATCCGTCTCGCATCGCGAGATGCCCGAGGACCGTGCCGCCCGCACCGCGCAGCTTCGCCGCCGCTTCCGTGCAGTGCGGGTCGGGCCGTCCGCCCGGGCCGTCCGTGATGTTGAGGACGGCCCAGTGCAGCGGTGTGCCGGGGCGGGTCAGCTCGGCCCACTCGACGGGGGCAAGCAGGGGGTGCGCGTAGCCGGGGATGCCGAGGCCGAGGCGGCCGGCCTCGGTCGCGGCGGCGGTCATGGCCCCGGGCGGGGTGGTCAGATGCGGCACGCCGCCTCCATCCAGATGTCTGCGAGCGATTCCTCCAGGTTGATCCGGGGCCGCCAGCCGAGCCGGTCCCGGGCGGTGCGCACGTCCGCCTGCTGCCAGGCCCCGCAGCCGTCGGGGTAGGGGTACGGCTGGGGGGCCGCGGCGGCGAGCTGCTCGGCGGTGGCCTCGGAGCGGGGCGACCCGATGGAGGCGAGCCCGGCCGGGCGGCCGGGGTGCCCGTGCCCCTGCTGGAGTCCGCCGTGCGGGACGTCCAGTTCGTGCAGGGCGCCGCCGTACCCGGCGACCCGGGCCAGGACGGCGGCTGCGTCGCGCAGCCGGACCGCGCGGCCGGTGCCGATGTTGACGACACCCTGCGCGGCCGACAGGGACGCGGCGTGTACGGCCCGCGCCACGTCCCGTACGTCCACGAAGTCGCGCTGTACGCCGAGCCCGCTGAGCTTGAGCTCGCCGTCGCCCGACTGCATCGCGCGGCGCATCGCCTCGGCGAGCCGGCCGAGCGGGGATCCGGCGGGGGTGCCGGGCCCGACGGGCGAGAAGATCCGCAGGACGACGGCGTCCAGCCCGGAGCCCAGGACCAGCTCGGTGGCGGCCAGTTTGCTGACTCCGTACGGCCCACCGGGTCTCGGCACGGCGTCCTCGGCCGTGGACGATCCGGGCTGGCTGGGCCCGTACTCGGCGGCGCAGCCGAGCTGTACCAGCCGGGCCCCGCAGCCGCTGCGGCGCAGCGACTCGCAGATCGTCGCCACGGCGACGGTGTTGTGCCGCGTCAGCTCCCGGGCCCCGCCCCGGGTGGCGCCGGCGCAGTTGATGACGACGCCCGGGTGGACGGCGTCCAGGAAGCGGGTGAGGGCGCCGGGGCTGCCGGTGGCGAGGTCGAAGCGGACGTCGGCGTCGTCGCCGCGGCCGAGCGCGGTGAGCTGGACTGCGGGGTCGGCGAGCAGCCGGTCGGCGACGTAGCGGCCGAGGTATCCGTTGGCTCCGATCAGCAGCACCCTCATCGCGTGACCCCTTGGTTGGTTGGCTGGCCGGTCATGTCTGTTTCTCCTTGCGGACGGGTGGATGGACGGGGCGGGGTACGGGAACAGCGCTTCGGCGTCGGCTCCGAAGGCCGGATGGCGGTCCCGGAGACGTCAGGGCCGCGCGTGCGCCGAGGCGCGGGACAGGGCGAGGACGGCGTGTACGAGGAGTCCGGCCGCGGCGGCGACGGTCGCCGCCGGGACCGGGATCAGGGCGAGGGCGAGAGCGGCGCAGACGGGTCCGCGGTGGGCTGCGTGCCGGAGCAGGAGCCGAGTCAGGAAGAGCAGCAGGGCGAGCGGCACGGCCACCGGGAGCGACGTTCCGGCGAGCGCGGCCGCCCCGGAGGCGGCCCCGGTGAACACCGCGACGGCCGCGATCAGCAGGGGCCGGGTGCGGTCGGCGAAGTCCTCCAGAGCCCGGCTGCCGTCGAGCCGCGCCCTGGCCCCGGCTGCGAAGCCGGCGGCGACCAGGTGCCCGGGCGCGACGGCCAGCGCGAGGCCGACCGCGAGGACGGCGCCGTGCCGGTACGCGGCCCAGCCGACGGCGGCCGCGGCGAGCAGGTGCGCGAGGGAGGGGAACCGGCCCCCCGCGGCCCGCCCGGGCCACACCAGGGCGGCGACGGTGGCGGCCACGGCGGCGGGCCCCGCCCACGCCTGCCCGGCGGCGGCCGCCCCGAAGGCGAGGGCCCCGGGCAGCAGTGCGTAGCCGAAGCCCCGGAAGGCGGACGGCCCCGCCGGGACCAGGGTGGGCACGGCGGCGGGAAGCTGCTCACGCGGGCTCCGGGCGTACAGCTCCTCGGCGAGCGAGAAGACGTCCCGGTGCCGGAACCGCGCGGCGGTGCGGTCGGTGATGCCGTGGGCCTCCAGCCCGGCGGCGATCTCCAGCGGATCCACGGCCCGCGCACACAGCTCCCGATGCCGGTGCAGCAACGTCTTGACGGGATCCCCGGCGCCCCGCCGCGGTTTCGCCTGCGGCGTCGCTCCCCGGGCGCTCTCGGGCTCGGCGGAGCCCGCCCCGCCTGCGCCGAAGGCCGCCTCGCCGACGCATAATTCAGCCCCGTCGGCGTTTGAGGCGCTGGGGCCCGGGGCCGGCGACCCCGGCAACGGCGCCGCGCCGGACAGCGTGCCGGGGGGCTGGATCGCGGGTCCGGCGCCGCTGCCAGGGCTCTGCCCTGCATCCGGCGCCTCGAACGCCGACGGGGCTGGAAGCGGCTCGGTTGAGAGCGGCTCGGCTGAAGATCCCCCCGGCGGGGCTGAAAGCGGCTTGGCCGAAGGTGACGCCGGCTCGGACGGAAGGGGACAGGTGGGGGAGGACGCCGGTGGGGCGGTGGTCTCGGGGTCGACGGTGGTCATACGGCGGCCTCCGGGGTCGGGCCTGGGGCCGGAGCCCACGTCGGGCTGGTCCAGTGCCCCGGCACGCGCGCCTCCGGGGGCCGTGCGAAGGGGACCTCCCCGTCCGGCCGGGCGGAACCCTTGGCGAGGAGCCGCAGGTAGATCTCCCGGAAGGCGGCCACGTTCTGCTCGACGGTGAAGAGTTCCAGGGCCCGCGCCCGTGCGGCGGCGCCGAGCCGCTGCGCCCGCTCGGGATCCCGCAGCAGCGACAGGCACGCCTCGGCGAGCGCCCGGGGGTTGCGCGGCGGGACGACGAGCCCGGTGCCCCCGATGACCTCGCACACGGCGCCCACGTCGGTGGAGACGGTGGCCCGGCCGCAGAACATCGCCTCGGCCAGGGTGATCGGGAACCCCTCGATCACGGAGGACAGCACAACGACGCGTCCGGCTCCGTACGCCTCGGCCGGCGAGGGCGCGTCGGGTCCGCCGACCTCCTCGAAGGTGACCGGGTTCTCCCCGACGGTGACCGAGTCGGCGGCTTCGTCGGGGAAGAGCTGCGCGGCCAGCGACCGGCAGTCGGCGAGGTAACCGGGGGCGACGGCCGTGGCGAAGATGCGCAGCCGGGCGCCGGGCGCGGCCCTGCGGACCTCGGCGAAGGCGTGCAGCAGGGCGATCAGGTCCTTGGCGGGCTCTATCCGGCCGACCCACACGAGCGTGTCCGGATCCCCGCAGTCCGAGGCCTCCCCCACGGTGGCGAATCGGTCCGCCTCCATCCCCGGGTAGACCGTGCGCAGCCGCTCGCGGGTGGCGCCGCACCGCTCCTGCCAGCGCCGGGCGTGCGCATTGCCAGGGGTCAGGAAGTCGGCCCGGGCGTAGATCTCGACGGCCAGCCGCAGGTGGAAGGCCGCGAGCAGGGCCCGTACGGCGGGGCGTGCCTGCGCCCCCTGCTGTGCGTCGAGCTGGGCCAGGTAGTGGGCCCGGAGCTGGACACCGTACTCGGTGACCAGCAGCGGGACTCCGAAGAAGCGTTTGGCCAGCAGTCCGGGGAGCGCAGCCACCCCGCCCGCCGCCGCGTGGCAGATGTCGACCGCGCCGAGACCGCCGGGCTCCTCGTACCAGTCGAGCGACAACGGCCGGAGCATGCGCTCCAGTTCGTCCACGAACTCCAGCAGGTCGGTCACCTGCGCCGCCTGCACGGTGCGGCTCGCACCCGGTGTCCGGCAGGCGGACTCCAGGGCCCGCACCGCGGACTCGGAGCGCAGGGCCGCGTACAGCCCGCCCTGTTCGCGGGCGAGTTCGGCGAGCCCGTAGAGCCCTGAGGCGAAGGCGTCCGGCTCTCCGGCGCAGATCCCGAGGACCAGCTCCCCGAAGCAGTCCGCGAACCTCCGGCGCTCCCGCCGGGAGTAGGTCCGCCCGTCGTCGGCGGGGGCCCACAGAGGGGCCGTCCGGACCTGGGTGACGTGCTCGGGCAGAGTGACCCGTGCGCGTTCCTGCTCGGCGCTGCGGCTCAGTGCGTAGAGCTCGAACTCGTGCTGCGGGAGCCCGCGCACGAGCCGGTCGCACCACAGCCTCGCCTCTCCCGTGGCATACGGATAACCACCTTCCGTGAGTAGTCCGATCCGCACGAGTGGCACCCCCGATCTCCCGTCCAGGCGGTCGCCATCGGTCAGGCGACCCGCCGCGGGAGAACTCAAGCGGATGCGCCCGAGGCGCGACGGACGGTTGTCCGTCGCGCCACCGGAAGGGGTGAAGAGTCGTAACTTTCCCGTACGGTTCGCGTTCGAGCACGCTAGAAGTACTGCCTTCGGGAACGGCCGCCCGTGCGCGAGGACGCCGAGCGGGCGCCGGCCCGGCCGGCTCGGCGTGAAGGAACGACGCAGGCGCCACGCGGGGGCAGCGGACGGATCGCCCACGCGCCCTCCGGCCCGGACGGCGGGACCCGGCATCAACTGCCGGGATGCACCCACGGGTTGGGCTTGCACTGCACGCCGTCGATGTCGAGGGACTTGGTCTGCTGCTGCATGATCGGGGCGAGCGCACCCGGCGTGCGGCAGTTCACGTGCCCGTGCCCGAGCCGGTGCCCGACCTCGTGGTTGATGAGCATCTGGCGGTAGGCGAACATCTGGTCCGGGCCGTACGTGGGCGATCCCTGCGCCCAGCGGAACGCGTTGATCATCACCCGGTCGGTCGACGCGGAGTCGCAGGAGACGTTGTCGATGGTGGTGTCGAGCCCTGACTTGGCGCACCACGTGCCGGTGGTCCCGGGGCTGGCCAGGGTGATCACGAAATCGGCCCCGCCGCCCGGCACGCGTTCGAAGGTCATCGCGCCGCCGTGGGCCCAGCTGCGCGGGTCGTTGAGGGTGCGGTGGACGGCCTCGGCGAAGAGCTGTGCGTCCAGACCCAGGCCCTGTTCGACGTCGACCCGGTAGCGCACGACCTTGCCCTTGCCGGGGGCCTTGGCCACCCCGGGCACGGTGTCGAAGGCGCCGGGCCCGGCGAGTTTCGCGTCGATCGGCAGTTGCTGTGCCATCTTCTGCTCGTACGTCAGCTCCGGCGGGGGCGCGGCGGCGGACGGCGCCGCGGGTGCGGCCGCGGGCGCGTCGGGCGTCGGGCGCTCGTCCGAGCGGGAGGCGGCCGAGTCGGCCCGGCCGTCGTCGCCGGCGGCCGGCGCGCCGGCCTTGCCGCTCTCGCCGTCCGAGGTCACCTGGCCGGCGACGACGACGGCGAGGACGGTGGTGACGGCCACGGCGGCCATGCCGGTGTACGTCCGGACCTTCCGGCGGCGGCCGGAGTCCGGCGCCGGCTCGGTGACGGGGTCGACCGGCTTGCGCGGCCCGGGCACCCGGCGGTGCGAGCCGGTGGAGGTGAGCGGGTCGGGCGCGGGCCCGGGCCCCGGTCCGGGCACGACCGTACGGGGAGCCGGCGGTGCGAGGGTGACCTGCGGAAAGCCCACGGCGGGGGTGCCGAAGGCCGGGGTGTCGGAGTCCAGGAGCGCTGCGGGGGCCGCCGCGGTGGTGGTGGCGCCGCGGCCCCTCGGTACCCCGCGCCAGTCCCCGTACACGGAGTCGGGGCCGGCGCCCCAGGCGCCACCGGACTCGTACTGCTGGGGGTGGCCGCCGGCCCGCGCGCCGTCGGCCACGGGCCGGTCCTGGGGCACGTACCCCTGGTGGGTGACGGTGGGTTCGGGCCAGCGCGCCACGTGCTGTTCCTCGTACGGCGGCAGCGGCGAGGGTTCCGACTGCGGCCGGACGGGGCCAGGGGCAGGGGCAGGGGCAGGGGCCTTGCGACTATGTCGTCCCACGGTCCTCAGCCTCTGCCGTCTTCGGTATCCCGGTCGTTCTCCCCCGTGCCGGTGTCGCGCAGCAGCTCTCGGAAGGCTGCGGCCACCACATCGGGGTACTCCATCATCGCCACGTGCCCGGCCTCGGGCAGGCTCAGCAGCCGCGAACCCCGGTAGGCAGCGGCCGCCTTGTGCGCCATACGGTACGAGACCAGTTGGTCCCGGCCACCGTAGACCAGCAGGGACGGGGCGAGAACCCGCTGGGCCTGCCGCCACAGTCCGTGCTGGCCGCCGAGCGTATAGGCGTCGACGATGCCGCGCGAGGAGCGGGTCATCGCCTCCCAGAAGTACGGCAGGGCCATCCGCCGCTCCATCTCCTCCACGGCGTTGCGGAATCCCTCGGGTGTCACCCGGGAGGGGTCGCCGTAGCAGAGGTCCGTCACCCCGCGGGTGCGCTGCTCGGCGGTGAGGCCCTGCGTCAGCCGGCTGAAGAGCGCGGCCACTCCGGGTACGGCGAGCAGGGCGGTCGGCACGGCCGCCTTCTGCACACGCAGCTCGGGCAGGGCGGGCGAGACCAGCGTCAGGGTGCGCACGAGGTCGGGCCGGACGGCCGCCACCCGGGTGGAGACGGCCCCGCCGAGGGAGTTGCCGAACAGGTGGACCGGCCCGCGCCCGGCGGCGTCGAGGTGCCGGATGACGGCGCGGGCGAACGCCGTGACGGAGTAGTCGCGGTCGGCGGGCGGTGGGGACCAGCCGAAGCCGGGCAGGTCCAGGGCCTCGCCGTCGACGGTGTCCGCGAGCCGCCCCATCAGATCCGACCAGTTCTGCGAGGAACCGCCCAGTCCGTGCACGAACAGCGCGGGCGCCAGCCCCGTACGCAGGGGCGGGCGCACCCGGACGGCCAGTTCAAGCCCGGGCAGCACGGCGGTGCGCAGTTGCTCTCCGTCGGCCACCCGGACGGCCCCCACCAGGGAGGACAGCTCGGCGGTGGACCGTACGCCCGGCAGCTCGGTCGAAGACATGCAGGCAATGTTACGAGACGATCACGTTCCACTTCCTGTGTTCGCGGTCACAGACACAAGCGGATGAGGATCCGTATAGCGGGGCATCCGCGATCCTCCTAGGCTCGTAAGTGAACACAAAGGAAGCGAGGGGAGCGGCATGACTGTCGATCCTGCGGAGCCGGACACCTTCCGGGAACCGACCCCGGAAATCCTCGATCCTGAGGCGCCCGAGGCGGATGTGGCGGAGCAGCTGGCCGACCTCCGGCCGGACGAGGACGACCCGGTCACGGGTGCGGAGGAGGGCGAGGCCGCGGACGGCGATGCCGCCGAGCAGGCGCGAGTGGTGCCGTTGGACGAGGACGACTACCGCTGACCGACGGCCGCCCGCCCGTCTACCGGCCGCCGGCCGAGTCCCGACCGGCGGCCGGGCAACCGCCGCACAAGCCGCTGACCAAACCGCCGGACAAACCGCTGACCAGCGCCTCCGGGCCGTCCGTACCGCGAGAAAACTCGGCCTGAACCCTCCAGATTCGGTTACCGAAAAGTACGATGGCGGCGCGGCGCAGAGCGCACTGTGTTCTTAGAGAAAGTGGGAGGCGGCGTGACAGCCATCGAGCAGACCGAGGCAGCGCGTCCGCGGGGCACGCGACTGCCGCGCCGAGCCCGACGCAACCAGCTGCTGGGCGCGGCCCAGGAGGTCTTCGTCGCGCAGGGTTACCACGCGGCGGCGATGGACGACATCGCCGAGCGTGCCGGGGTGAGCAAGCCGGTGCTGTACCAGCACTTCCCCGGCAAGCTCGATCTGTATCTGGCGCTGCTGGACCAGCACTGCGAGGCCCTGTTGCTGGCCGTGCGCACCGCGCTGGCGTCGACGACGGACAACAAGCTGCGTGTGGCCGCGACCATGGACGCCTACTTCGCGTACGTGGAGGACGAGGGCGGCGCCTTCCGGCTGGTCTTCGAGTCAGACCTCACGAACGAGCCGGCCGTGCGCGAGCGCGTCGACCGCGTCTCGATGCAGTGCGCCGAGGCCATCTCCGACGTCATCGCCGAGGACACCGGCCTGTCCAAGGACGAGTCGATGCTGCTGGCCGTGGGCCTGGGCGGGGTCTCACAGGTCGTGGCCCGCTACTGGCTCTCCAGCGAGAGCCCGGTCGCCCGCGATACGGCGGTCGGCCTGCTGACGTCGCTCGCGTGGCGCGGCATCGCCGGTTTCCCGCTGCACGGCTCGGAGTCCGGACCGGCGGAGTCCTGACCGGAGGCGACGACCGCGACGGCTTCGCCGGCTTCGCGCCCCGCATCGGCTCTGTTCGCTGCCAGCGTGTCCGGTCTGCGCCGTCCGCATCCCCTCTCCGGGCTAATGTGGACCGGGTACGGCGCGGCTGATCGCGCGAACCGGATCGTCGGAGGGACAAGGCCGTGGAGGTCAAGATCGGCGTGCAGCACGCACCCCGGGAGATCGTGCTGGAGAGCGACCTGAGCGCCGAGGAGCTGGAGCGCATCGTCACCGCCGCGCTGTCCGGCACCGCGCCGCTGCTGAGCCTCACCGACAACAAGGGCCGCAAGGTCCTGGTGCCGTCCGACCGCCTGTCGTATGTCGACCTGGGCGAGCCGAGCGTGCGCAAGGTCGGATTCGGCGCGCTCTGAGAACTGTCGCAAACGGCCCGGTGGTTGATTCCACCGGGCCGTTTCTCTTTCTTCCGCTTCGGGTAGGACGGCTGTGACACGGTTTGCCCTGACGTATGGGAGAGACCTCATGCTGCTGCTGGAAGTGCTCGGCTCCGCCCTGCTGGGCCTCGCTCTGTCCGCAACAGCCGCGCGCGTGCTCGCGAGCCGTCTGCCTTCCGCGAGAGTGGTGCTGGTCAGCGGGGTGCTGGGAGCACTGTTCGGGGCGTATCTCACTCATTTCGCGCTGGGCCCCGGGCACAACACCCTGACCGCGACCTTCATCGGCGGGGTGCTGGTGTCGGCGGTGGTCCTGTCGCTGCTGCTCCGTCCGGCCTCCGGGCCCCGCAGGCCGTCGCCCGGGACTCCGTTTTCGCTCCCGTCGCGGGGCTGACCCCGAGGCCTGACCCTTGAGGCCTGACCCTTGAGGCCTCACACTTGAGGCCTCACCCCTGAGGCCCGGGTCCTGAGACCGGCCCCTGACGACGTACGTCGGCCCCGGTGCGCACGAAGCGCGCCCGGGCCGACGTCGTTGTGCGGAGCC
>NZ_JBSGZI010000056.1:0-49472 GCF_053610945.1 Streptomyces sp. NPDC054849 | reverse complement strand
ACTCGCAAGAGCGGCGGGGCGCCGTCGTACGCGGACGCGCGAGGCCTACGGGAAGTCGAGCGCGCCGGGCGCGATGGCCGGTACCAGCCCCTCGGCCGCCGCCCGCGTCAGCAGCCCGCGCACCGCCGCGTAGCCGGAGTCGCCGAGACCGGCGGTGAATTCGTTGACGTACAGCCCGATGTGCTGGTCGGCGACGGCCGGGTCCAGCTCCTGCGCGTGCGCGCGGACGTACGGACGGGAGGCCTCCGGGTCGTCCCAGGCCATCCGCACCGACGCGCGGGCCGACTCGGCCAGCGCGCGCAGCCGCTCCGTACCCAGCGACCGCTTGGCGATGATCGCGCCGAGCGGGATCGGCAGGCCGGTCGTGGACTCCCAGTGCTCGCCCATGTCGGCCAGGCAGTGCAGCCCGTAGTCCTGATAGGTGAACCGGGCCTCGTGGATGACCAGTCCGGCGTCCACCCGGCCTTCGCGGACCGCCGGCATGATCTCGTGGAACGGCAGGACGACCACCGCGCCGACGCCCTCCGGCAGGACGTCCGCCGCCCACAGCCGGAACAGCAGGTAGGCGGTGGAGCGTTCACTCGGGACCGCGACCGTCTTCCCGGCCAGCTCCAGGCCGGGCTCCCGGGTGAGGACCAGCGGGCCGCAGCCGCGCCCCAGGGCTCCGCCGCAGGGCAGCAGCGCGTACTCCTCCAGCACCCACGGCAGGACGGCGTACGACACCTTCAGCACGTCCAGCTCGCCGCGCTCGGCCATGCCGTTGGTGAGGTCGATGTCCGCGAAGGTGACGTCGAGGGCGGGCGCGCCCGGGACGCGGCCGTGCGCCCAGGCGTCGAAGACGAACGTGTCGTTCGGGCAGGGCGAGTAGGCGATCTTCAGCGGGTCACCGGTGCTGGTGCTCATGGCGTTCTCCCCAGTTCGCGAGTACGGGCCCCAGCATGCGGAAGCCGTCGGCGAGCGCGGCGAGCGCGTCCCCGATCCGCCACGCGGCACGGTCGCGCGGGCCCACGGCGTTGGACACGGCGCGGATCTCCAGTACGGGCAGCCCGTGCGCGGCGGCCGCCTCCGCGACCCCGAAGCCCTCCATGGCCTCGGCCCCGGCCATCGGATGCCGGGCGGCGAGCACCGCGGCCCGGGCGGCGGTGCCGGTGACGGTGGAGACGGTCAGCACGGGCGCGAGCAGCGCTCCGGTCGCCTCGGCGGCGCGGGCCGCGAGTTCGGGCGGCGGCAGGTGCACGCTGTGCCCGAAGCCGAGCGCCGTCACGTCGAGGAAGCCCTCGGGCGTCTCGGCGCCCAGGTCGGCGGCGACGATCGCATCCGCGACCACGAGGGAGCCGAGCGGGGCGGCGGGCGCGAACCCGCCGCCTATGCCGGCGGAGACGACGAGGTGGTAGTCGGCGAGGGCCAGGGCGGTGGCGGTGCCGGCGGCGGCAGCCGCCGGACCGACGCCCCCGACGAGCACGTCGAGGGCGATGCCCGGGAGGTCCCGCCGGGTGGTGCGGTAGCCCCCGGGAAGGGTGCGCGGCTCAGGACCGGGGGTGTCCGGATGAGGGGTGAGGCCGGTGACGACGGAGTCTGCCTCCGCCGCCACCGCGGCCACGACGAGCGCGCGCACCGGTGGCCGTCCGGTTACTTGAGCTTGAGGTTGAAGGACCAGACGGCGAGCGGCTTGCCGTCCTCGCCGATCTGGAGGAAGGCCAGCTTCTTCGAGGCCGGGGCCTCGCCCTGGCCGCCGGTCGCGAAGACGTCGGCGCCGGGGAAGCTGCGGTAGGTGTTGGAGGAGGGCTCGGTGATCGGCTGGCCGTCCAGCACCGCCGACCAGCGCTTGCCGTCCTCGACGACGTCCGGCTCGACCCCGAGACGCAGGGTGTCGCCACGGGCGTACTCGATGGACTTGGCGTCCTTGAGGTTGGTGAGGCAGTCCTGCACCTCGTCCATGGTGAGCGGCTCCTTGCCGCCCTGGCAGGAGGCTTCGGCGGACACCGACGAGGTGCCGACCGTCACGGTCGCCAGCGGTGTCGGCTTCTCGCCGCAGGCGGAGAGGAGGAGGAGGCCGGCGGACACGGCTCCGAGGGCCGCGACGCTGCGGCGGGCCCTACCCGAGAAAAGCGGTGCGGTCATGAGCCGAAGGCTATCGGGCCCCTGGGCTGCGCCGCTGCATGGGGTCCCGCCGGGGCTGCGGCGCGGCGCGCGCCGTGGCGCCCCGTAGCGGTACGGGTGCGGCGTCGCCGCCCCCGGACCCCGTGCCTCGAACGCCGGCGGGCCTGGACATCCGGCGACCGGCTACGCCACGCGCGGGTGGGGGAGGCGACCGCTACGCCACCCGCGGGCGGGAGGAGGCGCCCGAGTGGTGGCTCGGGGCCGAGAGGACGCCGCGGACGGCCATGGTCGCGCCCAGGGCGACGATGACCGCGGCCACCGACATGCCCAGTACGCCGTTCAGCGGCAGGGCGATGCCGATGGCGCCGCCCAGCACCCAGGCCACCTGGAGCAGCGTCTCCGAACGGGCGAAGGCGGAGGTCCGCACCGCCTCCGGGACGTCCCGCTGGATCATCGCGTCCAGCGAGAGCTTCGCCAGCGCCTGGCAGAAGCCCGCCGTCGCGCCCAGCACGGCCACGAACAGCCCGCTGAAGAAGACGGCCGCGAGCACGGCGACCCCCAGGGTCAGGCACAGCACCGACGCGATGATGGCCTCAGGGGCCCGTGCCCGCAGCCACGCGCCGACCGCCGTGCCGCAGGCGTTGCCCACGCCCGCCGACACGCCCACGATCCCCAGCGACACGGCCGCGCTCTGCCCCGCCAGGGGATGCTCCCGCAGCAGGAACGCCAGGAAGAAGATCAGGAACCCTGACAGCCCGCGCATCGCCGCGTTCGCCAGCAGCCCGCACAGCACCGAACGGCTCACCGTCCGCAGGCCCGGCCGCTTCGAGTGCGCCTCGTGGGTGGACAGCCTGGCCCGGCGCTCACCCTTCGCCTCGTCCACCTTGTGCGGCAGCGTGAACGCGGCGAAGGCACCGCACACGAAGATGAGCGACGCCCCGTACAGCGGCCACTGCGGCCCGATCATGTTCAGTCCCGCACCCAGCGGCGCCGCCACGCCTGTGGCCAGCAGGCCGGCCAGCGTGACCCGCGAGTTCGCCTTGACGAGTGAGAATTTCGGAGGCAGCAGCCGGGGCACCACCGCGCTGCGCACCACCCCGTACGACTTGGAGGCCACCAGTACGCCCAGCGCCGCGGGATACAGCTGGATCCCCCCGGTCGCCACCGCGCCCGACATCATCACCGCCAGCAGAGCCCGGGCCAGCATCGCGGCCGCCATCGACGCCCGGCGGCCGTGCGGCAGCCGGTCCAGGAGCGGACCGATCACCGGGGCGAGCAGGGTGAAGGGGGCCATCGTGATCGCCAGGTACAGGGCCACCCGGCCGCGCGCCTCGTCCGTGGGGACGGAGAAGAACACCGTCGAGGCCAGCGCCACCGTGATCATCATGTCGCCGGCGCCGTTGATGGCGTGCAGCTCGATCAGCTTGCCGAGACCCGACTCGCCGGCCCCGTGCGCGTGCGTGGCGCGCCGGATCCCCCGCGCCGTACCGGTGAAGGGCAGGTGCAGGGCACGCCCCAGAGCCCGGCCGGCCCGCCTGGCCGGTCCCGAGCCGTCGTCGGACGACCGAACGGGTGCCACACTCGACATAGTGCCCCACCCGGCCCTGCCGGGCGCCTCCCGGCGCGTCGCGGAGCCGGTGCCATGTCCGCGAATCGGACCTTGCATGTGTGCCCGAGGCTTAAGAGGAGGTAGCGTGCGTAGCGCGCCACCGGCGGCTGCTCCTGGCCGCGCGCCTCTTCGTGATCCCGCAGAATGGATCGCAGTGGAGGTGCGCCCGGAGTCCGATCGGGTGCGGACGTCGACGCGGCCCTCTGGTCCGCTCCGCCCGCGCCACGTACGGACAGCACCGACGGGTCGTTGTGGACGACAGTACGGACGGCGCACACGTGAGACGGCGTAGGAGAGAACGAGACCAGTGAGTGCTGCGACGACGCGAAGCCGTACCCCGCGTATCCCCGACCGCCTGTGCGTCGAGGCGGTAGAGCTCGCCCGCGCGGCGGCCGAGGAGGCCGCCTTCCCCGGAGTGGTGGGCGCGCACGTCTCCGCCGTGGCGGAGGGCGACCGGGTCGTCACCCACTTCTTCGAATCCAAGGAACCGGGCTACCGGGGCTGGCGCTGGGCCGTCACCGTGACCCGCGCCTCCCGCGCCAAGAACGTCACGCTCGACGAAACGGTGCTGCTGCCCGGCGACGACGCCCTGCTGGCCCCCGAGTGGGTGCCGTGGAGCGAGCGGCTGCGCCCCGGCGACATGGGCCCGGGCGACCTGCTGCCCACCGACGCCGAGGACCTGCGCCTGGAGCCGGGCTGGTCGGGCGAGGACACCCCGCCGCCGAACTCGGTGGTCTCCACCGAGATGGCCGAACTGGTCGAGGCCGAGGACGCCGACGTCACCGACCGCGCCGTGGTCCCCGTACGGGGCTCCATCACGTCGGTCGCCGAGGAACTCGGCATGCGCCGGGCGCGCGTGCTGTCGCGGTACGGGCTGCACAGCGCGGCCGACCGCTGGGACGACTCCTTCGGCGCGAAGACCCCGATGGCGCAGGCCGCGCCGGCGTCCTGCGTCTCCTGCGGCTTCCTGGTCGCCATCGGCGGCTCGCTCGGCCAGGCCTTCGGCGTCTGCGCGAACGAGTTCAGCCCGGCCGACGGCCGCCTGGTGTCGCTGGCGTACGGCTGCGGCGGCCACTCGGAGGCCGCGGTCATGCCGGCGCCGCTGCGGCCCGCTCCGCCGGTGCTCGACTCCATGGCCTCGGACGAATTCATCCTGCGCCCGACCACCGCCGCGGACACGGGCTCGGTCCCGGTCTCGGACTTCCCGGCCGCGGACCTCGGCCACTCGTAACGGGCCGGGCCCGCAGCACCGTTCGGGGGCTCCGCCCCCCGTACCCCCCCGCGCCTCAAACGCCGGCGGGGCTGAAAGATCGCCTCAAACGCCGGCGGGGCTGGGTTTTGCCGGCGAGGCTGTTACCCGCGACGCCGGAACAGTCGCTTCGCCGCGAAGACCAGCACCAGGCCCCCCGCCAGGACGAGCGCTCCCTTGCCGAAGCCGCCCGTCGGCTCCGGCGTGGACGCCGCTTCCGAGGGGGAGCCCGGCTGCGGTGAGGCGGAGGAGCCGGACGCCGGGGCGGCCGCGGCCACCGGGACCGCGATGACCCGGCTGCCCTCCCCCTCCGCGCCGAACATCAGTGTGGAGCCGTCCGGCGTGTACGTCACCGACTCCGCCTGGCCCTGCCACGGCGCGTCCACCCGCTCGCCCTCGCCCGTCGGCCGGCCGTCCGTCCACGGGTAGGTGCGGGCCGTGAAGTAGCCGCGCAGGGTCAGCCGGTTCCCGTCGGGGGAGAACGCGCCGTCCGTCACCCACGGCACGTCCGCGATCCGCCGGAACACGTTCGCGCCGCCCGTCGACAGCTCCGCGGGACCCTCGTACAGGCCGCCCCTGTTCTCGTCCTTGCTCGCGATGTAGACCCGGCCCGTCACCGGATGGACCATCAGGGCCTCGGCGTTGCGCGCCCCGTCCGCGTACCGCACCGTGAACTGCGTGGCTTTGACCGTGACGTCCCCCAGGGCCTTCGGTTCCGGGAACCGGTAGATCCACACGTGGTCCCAGGTCCCGTTCCTGTTGTCACCGATGTCGCCGACGTACAGCTGCCCGTCCGGCCCCAGCGAGATCGCCTCGACGTCGCGCGGCTTGCCGATGCCCGTCAGCGTCACCCGGGCCACCGTCCTGCCCGACGCCGAGTCCACCGCGTAGACGTACGGGCCGTCGTCGCTGTCGTTGTGCGTCCAGTACACGCCCGGATGGGTCCGGCTGGCCGCCAGCCCGCTGGACTCCTTGATCCGCGGATCGGAGATCGTGAACGAGGAGGGCACGGGTGCCCCCGCCGCGCCGGCCGCGCTCGGCAGCAGGGCGAGGGCGGAGGCGGCGGCGACGACAACGGCGGCGGAGGCGGCGGCGGACGGCGAGGGCAGGCGCATCCCCCCAGCCTGCCAGTACGTGCCCCGTGTCCGGCGTCACAGGCGTTTCTGTCGCGCGATCCGCGATGATGACCGGATGCGTTTCATGTTCGTCGGCGACTCCATGACCATCGGACGCGCCGGCGACTTCACCTGGCGCTACCGCATGTGGCAGCACCTCAACTCGACCTTCGGCGGCCCCTACCGCATCGTCGGTCCCCGCTGCACGCTGTACGACACCCACGCCGACGCGCCCACCAGCCACGCGTATGCCGACCCGGGCTTCCCGGAGCACGCCCGCCGCCACCTGGCCGGCTGGGGCGAGGGCTGGCAGCACATGGCCCCGCTCATCGGCCCCGCCGTCGGCGACACCGGGGCCGATGTCCTGCTCGTCTCCCTCGGGCTGATCGACCTCGGCTTCTACACCGACGCCGAGCAGACCGCGGCCAACGCCCGCCGCTTCGTCGCCGAGGCCCGCGCCGCCCGCCCCGGCGTCCGCATGGTCCTGCTGCCCGTCATCCCGAACAGCCGGGCCGAGGAGGACGCCCCCTTCGCGGCCGAGGTGGCCCGCTTCAACGAACTGCTCGCGAAGGCGGTCGCCGACCTGACGACCGACGCCTCGCCGATCCTGCTGGCCGCGCGCCCGGAGGCCTACGACATCCACCGGGACACCTACGACGGCACCCACCCCAACGCCTCCGGCGAGCACCGGCTGGCGGGGGAGTTCGCGGCCGTCCTGCACCAGGCGTGGGGGATCGGCGGCCCCTACCGGGCCGTGCAGGGGCCGTAACACGCCCTTCACGAAGGGGTCTTGCCTTGAGCGCACTCCAAGCAGTTGGCTAGTGCCCCATGAAGTACACACAGCTCGGACGCACCGGCCTCAAGGTCAGCCGACTTGTACTCGGCACCATGAACTTCGGCCCCCAGACAGGGGAGCCCGAGAGTCACTCGATCATGGACTCCGCACTCGACGCGGGCATCAACTTCCTCGACACCGCCAACGTCTACGGCTGGGGCGAGAACAAGGGCCGCACCGAGGCGATCATCGGCACCTGGTTCGCCCAGGGCGGCGGACGACGTGAGAAGACGGTGCTCGCGACGAAGGTCTACGGCTCCATGTCCCGCGAGGGCGACACCTGGCCCAACCACGACCGCCTGTCGGCGCTGAACATCAGGCGGGCCGTCGACGCCAGCCTCAAGCGGCTCCAGACCGACTACATCGACCTCTATCAGTTCCACCACGTGGACCGGCGGACCCCCTTCGAGGAGATCTGGCAGGCCGTCGAGGTCCTGATCCAGCAGGGCAAGATCCTCTACGCGGGCTCCTCCAACTTCCCCGGCTGGAAGATCGCCCAGGCCAACGAGACCGCGGCGCGCACCGGACGGCTCGGCCTGGTCAGCGAGCAGTGCCTCTACAACCTCGCCGAGCGGCGCGCGGAGATGGAGGTCATCCCGGCGGCCGAGGCGTACGGGCTCGGCGTCATCCCGTGGTCCCCGCTCCACGGCGGCCTGCTGGGCGGCGTCATCAAGAAGGAGGCGGCGGGCGGCCGCCGCGCCTCCGGACGGTCGGCGGACGCGCTGGCCGACAGCACGGTACGGGCGCAGGTGCAGGCGTACGAGGACCTGCTGGACAAGCACGGCCTGGAGCCCGGCGAGACCGGGCTGGCCTGGCTGCTGACGCGTCCCGGGGTCACCGGGCCGATCGTCGGGCCGCGTACGCAGGAGCAGCTCGACTCGGCGCTGCGCGCGGTGGAGCTCGAGCTCCCGGAGGAGGTTCTGGCGGGCCTGGACGAGATCTTCCCCGGGCCGGGGCCGTCGCCGGAGGCCTTCGCCTGGTAGCTACTGGCCGACGGCAGCCGCCACGGCCACGACGACGAACATCAGCACGAGCACACCGGCCATCACACGGTTTCTGGTCTTCGGATCCACCCGTCGAGCCTAACGCGGCCCGCGGCCGCTCTCGCACGCGGTAGGGGTCAGCCGGCGAGCGGCCAGGACCGGACGGTCTCGTAGCGGGGCTGCTCGCCGGGCACCCCGCTGACGGGCAGGTTGCTGCGGACGAGGCTGAGCGTGTCGACCTGCCAGGGCGTGCCCTCGAAGTCCGCGAGGGCGTCCAGGTACGGCCGCAGCGGGGTGGCGGCGCTGCGGCTGCGGGCCAGGGTGAGGTGCGCGGTGTACCGGCGGTGCTGGTCCATGGGCACCCCGGCCCGCCGGGCCGCGGCGTCGGCCCGCTCGGCGAGCATCCGCAGGGCGGGGAGCTCTCCGGCGGCGCCGACCCACAGGGCGCGGTCCCCGAAGTGCCCGCAGCCGTGCAGGCGCAGGGCGAAGGGGGGTGTGCGGTGGGCGGCGCGCTCCAGACGGGTGTGGAGTTCGGGGAGCACCTCGTCGCGTACCTCGCCCATGAAGGCGAGTGTGAAGTGCCAGCCCGCTCGCCCCGTCCACGTCAGCCGGTCGTCGCGGACTCCGTCCACGGCGGCGGCGAGCTCGGCGACGGCCGCGTCCGGCGGCAGGACGGCTGCGAACAGTCTCATGCGGCGAGCGTAGCCGCGTGCGCCGCCGCTGCGGGGGCTCCGCCCCCGAACCTCCGCGCCTCAAACGCCGGCGAGGCTGGTTTTCAGCCTCCGGCGTTCGAGGAGCGGGATGCGGGGAGCCCCGGCAGGACGGGCCGCAGGGTCAGGCGACCGGTACCAGTTCGCGGCGGTGCGAGGCCGCGGGGACGAACGTCACCCCGCGCCGGCTGACTCGCAGCCGGAGGTTGCCGACCCGCGCCAGGACCACCGCGATCGTCACGGAGGCGGCCAGGGAGATCACACCGCCCGCCGCCATGCCGATCCGCGCACCGTAGGTGTCCGTGATCCAGCCCAGCAGCGGAGCTCCCACGGGGGTGCCGCCGGTGAAGACCATCATGAACAGGGCCATGACCCGCCCCCGCATCTCGGGGTCGGTCGCCATCTGCACGCTGGAGTTGGCCACGACGTTGACCGTCAGGCCGAAGATCCCGAGGGGTACGAGCAGCGCGGCGAACAGCCAGAAGCCGGGCGCGAAGGCCGTCACGAGCAGCAGGACCGAGAACAGCACGGCCGCGGTCACCAGCAGCCGCAGGCGGGAGTGTCCGCGCCGGGCCGCGAGCAGGGCGCCCGCCAGGGAGCCGACCGCGATCAGGGTGTTGAAGAGCCCGTAGGTGCCGGCGTCCCCGTGGAAGACGTCGCTCACGAACGCCGACAGCCAGATCGGGAAGTTGAATCCGAACGTGCCGATGAAGCCGACGAGCGCGATCGGCCAGATCAGCTCGGGCCGGCCGGCGACGTAGCGCAGCCCCTCGCGCAGCTGGCCCTTCGCGCGGGGCCGGGGCTCCACGGGGTGCAGTTCGTGCGTCCGCATCAGCAGCAGTCCGGCGATGGGGGCGGCGAAGGACAGCCCGTTCAGCAGGAAGGCCCAGCCGGATCCGACGGCGGTGATCAGCACACCGGCGATCGCCGGGCCGACCAGCCGCGCGGACTGGAAGTTGGCCGAGTTCAGGCTGACGGCGTTGGCCAGCTGGTCCTTGCCGACCATCTCGGGGACGAAGGTCTGCCGGGCCGGGTTGTCCACGACGGTGACCAGGCCGAGCAGGAACGCGGCGAGGTAGACGTGCCAGACCTGGACGTGTCCCGCGAGGGTGAGGACGGCGAGCGCGATACCGGTCAGGCCCATCGCGCTCTGGGTGGCGAGCAGCAGGGGCCGCTTCGGCAGCCGGTCCGCGAGGACGCCTCCGTAGAGGCCGAACATCAGCATCGGCAGGAACTGCAGGGCGATGGTGATGCCGACGGCGGAGGCGGAGCCGGTCAGTGAGAGGACCAGCCAGTCCTGGGCGATGCGCTGCATCCAGGTGCCCGTGTTCGAGACGGCCTGGCCGGTGGCGAAGAGCCGGTAGTTGCGGATCTTCAGCGAGCTGAACGTCCCCCGGCTGTCGCCGGGAGGTGCCCCCGGGTTCCTGCCCGCGGGTGCCGCGGTCGCGGTGCGCGCGGCGGTAGTGGGGGTGGATATGTGGCCGGGTGCGGAGTCTGCTCCGTTTCCCGTACTCAAAAGCGTTCGCCTCCTGGCGTCGTTCCTACAAGTGCGCGAGCTTCTCCAGGACGGGTGCGGCCTCGCGCAGCTTGGCCCATTCGTCCTCGGTCAGCTCGCCCGCGAGCCCGGCCAGGAAGGCGTTGCGCTTGCGGCGGCTCTCTTCGAGCATCGCCTCGGCTTCCTCCGTCTGGCGGACCACCTTCTGGCGGCGGTCGTCGGGGTGCGGTTCCAGCGTGACCAGTCCCTTGGCTTCCAGCAACGCGACGATGCGCGTCATCGACGGCGGCTGGACGTGCTCCCGCCGGGCCAGTTCGCCGGGTGTGGCCTGGCCGCACCGGGCGAGGGTGCCGAGGACCGACATCTCGGTCGGGCTCAGCGACTCGTCGACGCGCTGGTGCTTCAGGCGCCGCCCCAGCCGCATGACGGCGGAGCGGAGGTCGTTCACGGCGGCGGCATCGTCACCTTGGGAAAGGTCATGCATGTATTTAGAGTAACTCATTACTCTGCCTAAGGAACACCATTTCCCGGCCTCGCACACGGGTCACTCGTACGGGTGAGTCGGCGGCCGAAAGTGACACGCGTACACGCCCTCTGCCCCGACTCTTTCGGCATGGGGACACATGTGATGAGCATGCGCATAGACGGGGAGCTCCTCGACAGGCTCCGGATCCATGCCGCCAAACGCGGAATGAGCGTCCAGGACTATGTGGTCCGGACGCTCATTCGCGACGACTTCGACGAGCGCTTCAAGGCGGCCGTCGACGAGACGGAGAAGTTCTACGGGCTGACGTGAGCCCGGGCGGGGCCTCGGCCGGCCCGCGCAGGGCGCAGGCAGGCCTGCAGGGGGCTCAGGCAGGCCCGGGCGGGGCTCACCCCAGGCCGAGGGCGGGCATCGCGTAGTAGAAGACGAACACCGCCGACACGACGTACATGGCCACGGGGACCCCACGGCCCCGGCCGGTCGCCAGGCGCAGCGCGCAGAAACTCACGAAGCCGATGCCGATGCCGTTGGTGATCGAGTAGGTGAAGGGCATCATCACCATGGCCAGGAAGGCCGGGACGGCGATGGTGAAGTCGCTCCAGTCGATGTCCTTGACCGAGCCCGCCAGGATCAGGAAGCCGACCGCCACGAGCGCCGGGGTGGCCGCCTGCGACGGGACCATGGTGGCGAGCGGGGTGAGGAACAGCGCCACGGCGAAGAGGCCGCCCGTCACGACGTTCGCCAGACCCGTACGGGCGCCCTCGCCGACCCCGGCCGTGGACTCCACGAAGCAGGTGGTGGCCGAGGAGGAGGTGGCGCCGCCCGAGGCGACGGCCAGGCCGTCGACGAGCAGGACCTTGTTGATGCCGGGGAACTCGCCGGTCTTCTTGTCGATCAGCTTCGCCTCGTCGCCGACGCCGAGGATCGTGCCCATGGCGTCGAAGAAGCAGGACAGCAGCACGGTGAAGACGAAGAGGACGCCGGTCAGCATCCCGACCTTCTCGAAGCCGCCGAAGAGGCTGACCTCGCCGACGAGCCCGAAGTCGGGGGCGGCCACCGGGTTGCCGGGCCATTCGGGGACGGTGAGGCCCCAGCCCGAGTCGGGCAGGCCGGCGACCATCTGGACGGCGACCGCGACGACGGTCATGGCCACGATGGAGATCAGGATCGCGCCCGGCGTCTTGCGGATCAGCAGGGCGAGGGTGAGCAGCACGCCGATCGCGAAGATCAGGACGGGCCAGCCCTCCAGGTGGCCGTTGCCTCCGAGCTGGAGCGGGACCGTGGTGTGCGCGGCGTCCGGGATGCGGGAGACGAAGCCGGAGTCGACCAGGCCGATCAGCATGATGAACAGGCCGATGCCGATGGCGATGCCCTTGCGCAGGCCCAGCGGGACGGCGTTCATGACCCGCTCGCGCAGGCCGGTGGCGACCAGCAGCATCACCACGAAGCCGGCCAGGACCACCATGCCCATGGCGTCGGCCCAGCTCATGCGGGGGGCGAGCTGCAGGGCGACGACGGTGTTCACGCCGAGGCCGGCGGCGAGCGCGATCGGGACGTTGCCGATGACACCCATGAGGAGGGTGGAGAAGGCGGCCGTCAGCACGGTGGCCGTGACGAGCTGTTCGCCGTCGAGCTGGTGCCCGTACATGTCCTTCGCGCTGCCCAGGATGATCGGGTTGAGCACGATGATGTACGCCATTGCGAAGAAGGTCGCGAAGCCGCCGCGGACCTCGCGGGCGAGGGTGGAACCCCGCTCGGAGATCTTGAAATAGCGGTCCAGTCCGCCGGAGGGTTCCTGGGGGGAAGGCTCCGGGGCGGTGGCTGCGGGGGCGGGGGCCGGGGTGCTCATACGGTCCTCATTGGGTGGTTCATACGAAGAAAATGGGCCGCGCCCACACCGTTTCAGTATGAACACATGAACGAAAGGGCGTCCATCTCCGCGCGTAGACCCCGCTTTCGCCCGCCTAGACTTGCCGCATGGCGAAATGGATGGCGAAGCACGAGGCACCCGAGCCCCTGGAGGGCCCGGTCGTCGCGACTGTGACGGGTGGCACCATCCTGTGGTTCGCCCTCTTCCTGGTCCAGCTCCCCTTCTACGGATGGTTCGCCGACCGCGGCCAGTTGTGGTGGGTCTGGACCTGCGCGGCCGGCGGCTTCCTCGGCCTGATCGGCATCTGGTACGTCCGCGGCCGCGACGCCGCCCTTGCGCGTCACGCGGCGGAGGCCGCTGCGCGGGCCGAGCAGGACCGGCAGGCGGGCCCGCCCCCGCAGTCGTAGGGGGCGATGCGCCGGGCGCCGCCGGTGGGGCCGGCCGTGACATGCGCCTCGGCTTCGAGGTGGGGCGGCCGTGACATGCGCCTCGGCTTCGAGGTGGGGCGGTGCACCTCCCCGTGCCCTACCCGAGGACGATCCGGGTCATCCCGAGGTCGGATCTTCCCGCCGCTCGGGGGGTGAACCGTTCGAACCCCCTTTAACGTCGAATGCATGACGCAGCGGGCGAGGATCGAATCCGATGGGCCGGAGCCGGGCGGCGGGGCGGGCGCCTCCGGAACCGCCATCGACGCGGGCGCGGAGCTCGACCCGGTCCACCCGGTTCAGCCCCCCGCACCCCGCTTCAAGCCCGGCGGGCTGACCACCGCCGAGGTGGCCGAACGCGTGGCGCGCGGCGACGTCAACGACGTCCCGGTGCGCTCCTCGCGCTCCACGGTCGACATCGTCCGCGGCAACGTCTTCACCCGGTTCAACGCGATCATCGGCGTGCTCTGGGTGATCATGCTCATCGTCGCGCCGATCCAGGACAGCCTCTTCGGCTTCGTGATCATCGCGAACACCGGCATCGGCATCATCCAGGAACTGCGCGCCAAGAAGACCCTCGACAGCCTCGCCGTCATCGGCGAGGCCAAACCGAGCGTGCGCCGCGACGGCAGGACCGCGGAGATCTCCACCTCCGAGATCGTCCTGGGCGACGTGATCGAACTCGGCCCCGGCGACAAGGTCGTCGTCGACGGATCCCTCGGCGAGGCGGACGGTCTGGAGATCGACGAGTCCCTGCTGACCGGCGAGGCCGACCCCGTCCTGAAGAAGCCCGGCGACCAGGTCATGTCCGGCTCCTTCGTCGTGGCCGGCGGCGGCGCCTTCACCGCCACCAAGGTCGGCCGCGAGGCCTACGCCGCGCAGCTGGCCGAAGAGGCCTCCCGCTTCACGCTGGTCCACTCCGAGCTGCGCTCCGGCATCTCCACCATCCTCAAGTACGTCACCTGGATGATGATCCCGACCTCCATCGGCCTCATCATCAGCCAGCTGATCGTCAAGGAGTCCAACCTCAAGGACTCCATCGCCCGGACCGTCGGCGGCATCGTCCCGATGATCCCCGAGGGTCTCGTCCTGCTCACCTCCGTGGCCTTCGCGATCGGCGTCATCCGGCTCGGCCGCAAGCAGTGCCTGGTCCAGGAACTGCCCGCCATCGAGGGCCTCGCCCGGGTCGACGTGGTCTGCCTCGACAAGACCGGCACCCTCACCGAGGGCGGCATGGACGTCACCGAGCTCCGCCCGCTCGGCGGCGTGGAGACGGAGTACGTCAAGAAGGTGCTCGGCGCCCTCGGCGAGTCGGACCCGCGCCCCAATGCCAGCCTCCAGGCGATCATCGACGCCTACCCCGACAGTGCGGAGTGGCGCTGCACCGAGTCCCTGCCCTTCTCCTCCGCCCGCAAGTACAGCGGCGCCAGCTTCAGCGAGGGCGACGGGGAGAACAACACCTGGCTGCTCGGCGCCCCCGACGTGCTGCTGCCCGCCGGGGACCCGGCCCTCCAGGAGATCGACGACCTCAACGAGCAGGGCCTGCGGGTCCTGCTGCTGGCCCGCTCCGGCCGCGAGCTGGACGACGAGGCCGTCGCCACCGGCGTCAAGCCGACCGCCCTGGTCGTCCTGGACCAGCGGCTGCGCCCCGACGCCGCCGACACGCTGCGCTACTTCGAGGACCAGGACGTCAAGGCGAAGGTCATCTCCGGCGACAACGCGGTCTCCGTCGGCGCGGTCGCCGGCAAGCTGGGTCTGCCGGGCGCGGAGAACACCGTCGACGCCCGCAAGCTCCCCGCCGAGCAGGCCGAGATGGCGAAGGTCCTCGTGGCCCACTCGGTCTTCGGCCGTGTGTCCCCTCGGCAGAAGCGGGACATGGTCGGAGCCCTGCAGTCCAAGGGCCACACGGTCGCCATGACGGGAGACGGCGTCAACGACGTGCTCGCCCTCAAGGACGCGGACATCGGCGTGAGCATGGGCTCCGGCTCGGAGGCCACCCGCGCCGTCGCGCAGATCGTGCTGCTGAACAACAGCTTCTCGACCCTGCCCTCGGTGGTCGCCGAGGGCCGCCGGGTCATCGGCAACATCACCCGCGTGGCCACCCTCTTCCTCACGAAGACGGTCTACTCGGTGCTGCTGGCCATCCTGGTGGTCTGCTCGCAGGTCGAGTACCCCTTCCTGCCCCGCCACCTGACGCTGCTGTCCACGCTCACCATCGGCATCCCGGCCTTCTTCCTGGCCCTGGCCCCGAACAAGGAACGCGCGAAGCCGCACTTCGTGAAACGGGTGATGCGGTACGCGATCCCCGGCGGCGTGATCGCGGCCACGGCCACCTTCGTCACGTACCTGATCGCCCGCCACTACTACACCGGCACGGACGCCCTGAAGGCCGAGACCAGCGCGGCGACGCTCACGCTGTTCCTGACCTCCATGTGGGTGCTGGCGATCATCGCCCGTCCCTACACCTGGTGGCGGGTGGCCCTGGTCGGCGCGATGGGCGGGGCGTTCCTGATTGTTCTCGTCGTGCCGTGGCTCCAGGACTTCTTCCAGCTCAAACTGGAGGGCACCACGATGCCGTGGATCGCGGTGGCGGTCGCGGCGGGCGCCGCGACGCTGATCGAATTCACCTTCAGGTGGGTCGACCGCAGGTTCCCGGCCTAGGCCGTGGGAGGGACCTCGACGCCCTGGGCGAGGCCGTCGGCGACCAGGCCGGCGAGCACCGCCTGGCCCAGGGCGTGGACGGCGGACTGGGGGCGGACCATGACCGTGAACTCCTTGACGCGGCCCGTCTCGTCGAACTGGAGCTGGTCGATGCCGTGGATCTGCCTGCCGTCCACGGTGGCCCGGAAGGGCAGGATCACCGACGGGGCCTCCACGCCGTCGGTACTGGTCTCGGCCGCACCCTCGAAGCGGCCGATGTAGCGCAGGTCCTCGAAGACGCGCAGCAGGACTCCGAAGAGCCCCAGCACCATGGGCCTGCCCTCGAAGGGGGTGAACTTCACCGGGCTGTAGAGCCGGACGTCCTCGGTGAACAGGTCCTCCAGTGCGGAGAGATCGCGCTTCTCCACGGCGGCGCGGAAGCGTTCGGCGGTTCCCATGACAGGCTCCACGGCCCCTCCTCATACTCAAGGAATTGACTAGTCATATTCATGAGTATGATGCAGGCACGGACGGGCGAAGGGAAGGGGCTGCCGAGATGGCCTTGCGACATGCCGTACTGGCGGCGCTGCTGGACGCCGAGTACAGCGGCTACGAACTGGCGAAGTCCTTCAGCATCGGCGTCGCGAACTTCTGGCACGCGCTGCCCCAGCAGCTCTACGCCGAGCTGGCCAAGCTGGAGAAGGAAGGACTGGTCGAGGGACGCCAGGTGGTCCAGGAGGGCCGGCCCAACAAGCGCCTGTTCCAGGTCACCGACGCCGGGCGCGACGAGCTGGAGAAGTTCGCGGCGGCCGCGTCGAAGCCCCTCGTCATCCGTGACGACCTGCTCGTCAAGGTCCAGACCGCCGACCGGATCGGCAGCGCGTCCGTGATCGAACAGCTCGAGGAGCGGGCGTCGGCGGCCGACGCCAAGATCGAACTCCTCGGCAAGGTGGCGCGCAAGATGCGCGGCGACCTGGACGAGGAGGAGTTCCTGCTCCGGGGCGAGCGGATCGGCGGGTACCTGACCTGCCTGCGCGGCCTGGCCTTCGAGCAGGGTCACCGGGACTGGTGCCGCCGGAGCGCGGCGATTCTCAGGGAAAGGCGGAAGACCCGTGCCGAAGGGTGAGTACCTGCGCTACGTCGCGCTGGGGGACAGCCAGACCGAGGGCCTCGGAGACGGGGACGACACCGTGGGCCTGCGCGGCTTCGCCGACCGGTTCGCCGGGCATCTCGCGGCCGTCAACCCCGGCCTGCAGTACGCCAATCTGGCCGTCCGGGGACGGCTCGCCGGGCAGGTCCGCGCCGAACAGCTGGGCCCCGCGCTGGCCCTGCGCCCCGACCTGGCCACCGTCGTCGCCGGGGTCAACGACATGCTCCGGCCGCGGTTCGACGCCGTGGAGGTCGCCGGGCACCTGGAGGAGATGTTCGCCGCGCTCACGGCCGCCGGGGCGCATGTGGTGACCGTGACTTTCCCCGACCTGGGGAAGATCGTTCCCCTGGCCCGGCCCGTCGGATTCCGCATCGCCGATCTCAACGACCGCATCCGCGTCGTGGCCGCCCGGCACGGGGTCACCGTCGCCGAGACCGCCCGGCCGGCCGCCGTGGCCGACCCGCGGATGTGGACCGATGACCGGCTCCACGCCAGCGCCCTCGGCCACGAACGGATCGCCGCGGCCCTCGCCCACGCCGTGGGGCTGCCCGGCAGCGACGACAGCTGGACGCATCCCCTGCCGCCGCAGGCGGCCGCCACGGGCAGGACGGCCCTGGCGGCCGAACTGCGCTGGGCGGCCGCATTCCTCGGCCCCTGGCTGGGACGCCGGCTGCGCGGCCGCTCCTCGGGGGACGGCCGCACCGCGAAGCGACCCGCCCTGCTGCCGCTGAGCGCCACGCCCTCCGACACCCTCTAGTCGAACCAGCGGTCCCGCGCCAGTTCCGCCGTACGGGACGGGTCCTCCAGCAGGGCCGCCACCTCGAAGCGGCGCGGCCACTGGCCCGCCGACCAGGCGAGACCGGCCGCCACGCCCTCCAGGGTGGACGCGTGGAGGGTGCCGTCGGGGGTGCGGCGCCAGTCGAGTTCCGTGCCGCCCGCGACGAGCTCCTCGTGCTCGAAGAAGGTCGCCGGCGTGGCCGGGCCCAGCAGGACGCGTACCGACTCCGGGACCTCGTGCTCCTCGCCCGGCGTCGTCACCTCCGCCGGGACCGTCTCCGAGAGACGGCGCACCTGCAGCAGTTCCGCGAGGTCCGCCGCGCGGGACGGGGGGACCGGCAGCAGCGGCAGTCCCGCCGTGAGGGGCAGCAGGTCCGGGGCGTCCGCGATCACGGCGTCGGCCGCGTCCACCACGACGACCTCGCCGTCCACCACCGCGCGCAGCTCGTCCGGGAGGGTGACCTGCTCGGGGTCCAGATCGGCCAGCGCGCCGTACAGGCCGTGCAGCTGGCGGCCCGTCACCTCGCGGTCCGGGTCGGCGAGACGGCCCAGCAGCTCGGCGGCGCCGCCGGGCTCGTCGAGGAGGGCCGGGACGGTGGTCCGTACGCCCAGGGCCCGCAGGACCTGCTCGTCCTCGAAGCCCGTGGCGTCCGCCGAGGTGTACAGGCCCGCCAGCAGCGGGTCGCCGCCCGCCGCGCGCAGACCCGCCGGGCGGCGGCCGTCGAGCACGGGGTGGTCGCGCAGCCACCAGGCGGTGTACGGGCGCACCGACTGCGTGGTGCCGTCCGGCAGCAGGATGCGTACGGGCTGGGTCAGCGCGTCGCGCAGCGGCGGCTGCGCGAGCATCGCCAGCGCCTGCGGCCAGCAGTCGTCGTCGACCAGGTCGAGGTCGCGGACGGCGACCAGCTCGGTCGCCACCGGAGGCACGGGCAGGTCCGGCAGCTGGTCCAGGACGTCCTCGCACCACACGTCGACCGCGTCCAGCAGGCCCGCGTCGTCGGGCTCGGCGAAGTCCCCCTCGCGGGGCTCCAGTTCGTCCGGGTCCAGGACCACATCGGTGGCGCGCACCAGCTGGAAGGCCGCCAGCACCCCGCAGGCGGTCAGCGGGCCCTCGCCCCACCTCTGCGCCAGGTCGAGGTCCACGTACGGGACCTCGTCCTCGCGGATGACCGAGGCGAGCGGCGAGCCCGGCAGCAGCAGTTCGCCCGCCGGGGTCAGCTCCCCGTCCTCGTCCGGGAGGGCCAGCGCACCCAGCCACGGCTCGTCGCCGGGCGCCAGGTCCGCGTCCCGGATCAGTCCCAGGACCACCTCGGCCAGCTCGTCGGCGTCCAGGGTGTCCGCGTCCTCGTCCCAGATCTCCCCGGCGTCGAGGGAGGCGGCGACTGCCGCCCGCACCTGCGGGGTCGTCAGGACGGCCCGTGCCGTCGCCGGGAGGGCTCCGAGCTTCTCCAGCAGGGGGTGCGCCGCGTCCGGGTGGGCCACCTTGAGGCCCAGCCGCGCCAGGTCCGCGGGCGTGTCCCCCGAGGGCAGCAGGATGTGCCGCGGGCCGATCGCGGTGCGGCCGTCGGCGAGCGGCACGGGGAGCCCGGACAGCCGGTCGGGGTCGACCCCGGCGAGGGAGTCGTAGAGGCGGTGCCACCAGTCGGGGCTCCGCTCGATGCCGGCGATCCGCTCGATGGCCTCGCCCAGCGGGAGCCGGCCGACACCCAGGGTGCGCAGCTCGGCGCGGCGCTCCAGGCCCGCCGGCAGCAGGGTCGGCAGGACCTCGGCGAGGACGCGTACGGTGTCCGTTCCCGCGCCCTCCACCACCTCGGCCTCGAAGGGACGCAGGGCGCCCCGCTCCTCCGCGTGCTCGGGCGGAGCTGCCGGTTCGAGGAAGGCCGTCCGGGGCAGCCGCCGGAGGATCGCGGCGCGCAGGGCGCCGTCCAGCTCGCCCTTGCCGAGCGGGCCGGGGACCAGGTCCACCAGGGCGGTGGTCACCGGGTCCCAGGCTCCGAGGAGTTCGGCGTACGCGTCGGCCGCGCGCTCCACCAGGAAGTCGGTCAGCGGTCCCGGCGCGGGGTGCCGGCGAGTGGTGTCCAGCGGCAGGGTCGCGATGAGCAGCGCCGGGATGCCCAGCGGCTCGTCGGTGGGGGTCGGCGCGTGGACGACGGGCGAGGTGGCCGGGCGCATCGGCGCGCCCTCGGCGTCGACGGGCACGGCCCAGGACACCGCCCAGGCGGGCCGCAGCCGCTCCTCCACGGGCCGGTCGGCGAGCAGGGCGCGCTCGATGGGGCCGCCGTGGCGCACGGTGCGCCAGCGGTTCGCGACCGTGCCGGGCGCCGCGGTGTCCTCGATGACGGTGTACGGGCCCTCGTCGCGGCGCTGCAGCGTGCGGGTGCCCCCGGCCGGGGTCTCCACGACGACCTCCTGCAGCCCGGGCAGGGTGAGCAGCAGGGCGTCGTCGATGCCCGTCAGCAGCCGCTCCGCCAGATCCTCAGCGGCGGCGTCGCGCAGCGGGAGGACCACGACGGTGTCGTAGCCCTCGGGCGCGGTGCCCTCGGCGGGCAGCGGGAGCCGCAGCAGCGGGACGTGCCCGTCACGGCGGCGCAGCTCGTCGCCGAGGCCGGGGCTGCCGACGGCGGCCTCCCGGGCCAGCTCGCGGGCCTCGGCCAGGGACCAGCGGACCCCGCCGTGGCGGCCGAGCACCGCGGGCTCGTCGGAGACGGCCAGCACGGCCGCGAAGCCGACGCCGAAGCGGCCGACGCTGTCTCCGGCGGACTCCCGCTTGGCGGAGGCGCGCAGGGTGCTCAGCGACTCCACGCCCGTCGCGTCCAGCGGGGCACCGGTGTTGGCGACGGCCAGCAGCGCGTGCCCGTTCACGCCCTCGTGCAGGGTGAGCCGCAGCCGGCCGGGCACCTTGGCCCGGGCCGCGGCGTCGGCGGCGTTCTGCGCCAGCTCGACGACGAGCCGGTCCCGGTAGCCGCCGAGCGCGAGGTCCTCCTCGGCGTTGGCGTCCTCGCGGAAACGGGCCGGACCCGCACCCCAGGCGTCGAGCACCCCGCGCCGCAGCCGGGCCGTGCCGAAGGGGTCCACGCCGCTCTGGGCCGCCGTCACTCGCACGCTCACGCCGCTGCCTCCAAGAATTGCCGTACCCGAACTCCTGAAGGTAGCGCGTGACGGACCACGCCCCATCCGTGAGGTGGGCGAACACGACGACGTCGGCGCCGGGAACGACGGAGCCCCCGGCGACACGAGGTCACCGAGGGCTCCAAGGCCGGCCCTTAGAGCTTCTCGATCACGTAGTCGATGCAGGCCGTCAGCGCCTGCACGTCCGCCGGGTCGACCGCCGGGAACATCGCGACGCGCAGCTGGTTGCGGCCCAGCTTGCGGTACGGCTCGGTGTCCACGATGCCGTTGGCGCGCAGCACCTTGGCGACGGCCGCCGCGTCGATGTCGTCCGAGAAGTCGATCGTGCCGATGACGGCGGAGCGCTTGTCGGCGTCCACGACGAACGGGGTCGCGTGCTTGGACGCCTCCGCCCAGCCGTACAGATTGCGCGCGCTGGCCGCCGTACGGCCGGTGGTGAACTCCAGGCCGCCCTGGCTGTTCATCCACTCCAGCTGCTGGTTCAGCAGGAAGAGGGTGGCCAGCGCCGGGGTGTTGTACGTCTGGTTCTTCAGCGAGTTGTCGATCGCCGTCGGCAGCGAGAAGAACTCCGGGATGTGCCGGCCGGAGGCGTGCACGCGCTGCGCGCGCTCCAGGGCCGCCGGCGAGAACGCCGCCAGCCACAGGCCGCCGTCCGAGGCGAAGGACTTCTGCGGGGCGAAGTAGTAGACGTCCGACTCGGTGATGTCCACCGGCAGACCGCCGGCGCCCGACGTCGCGTCCACCAGAACGAGGGACCCGGCGTCCGCGCCCGCGACGCGCTTGACCGGCGCCGCGACACCCGTCGAGGTCTCGTTGTGGGTGTACGCGTACACGTCCACGCCCGCCTCGGCCACCGGCTCGGGGTGCGTGCCCGGCTCGGAGGAGATCACGGACGGCGCGTCCAGCCACGGCGCGAGCTTCGCGGCCTTGGCGAACTTGGACGAGAACTCGCCGAAGGTCAGGTGCTGGGACTTCTGCTCGATCAGCCCGTGGGTCGCGATGTCCCAGAAGGCGGTGGAGCCGCCGTTGCCCAGGATCACCTCATAGCCCTCGGGGAGGGAGAAGAGGTCCCGGATGCCCTGGCGGACCGAGCCGACCAGGTTCTTGACCGGAGCCTGGCGGTGTGAGGTTCCGAGCAGGGAGGTACCGGTGGCGGCGAGGGCGTCCAGCGCCTCGGTCCGCACCTTGGAGGGGCCCGCGCCGAAGCGTCCGTCGGCGGGCTTGATGTCAGCGGGAATCTGGATCTCAGCCACGAGCGGAGCGTATCGGGTCCAGGTCCGCGGCTTGGAAGCGCGTCCACCCGATGAGACGCACCGGGACGGTGGACGGTGGCAGGCTGGGAGCCGTGACGTCACCCGGGGAAGTCGAGCGGACCTTGCGTGCGCAGCTGCGCGGGGAGGTGGACTTCGGCGCCGCGGCACGGGCCCTGGTGACCATGGACGCCTCGAACTATCGCCGCGTACCTCTGGGCGTGGTGGCCCCGCGCGACGACGAGGACGTGGCGGCCGCGCTGCGCGTGTGCGCCGAGGCCGGGGTCCCCGTCGTCCCGCGCGGCGGCGGCACCTCCATCGCCGGGCAGGCCACCGGGACCGGGGTCGTCCTCGACCTCACCCGGCACATGAACGCCCTCGTCTCGGTGGATCCGGCCGCCCGCACGGCCGTGGTCCAGCCGGGTCTGGTCCTCGACCGCCTGCGGGAGGCGGTGCGCCCGTACGGGCTGACCTTCGGGCCGGACCCCTCCACGCACTCCCGCTGCACCCTCGGCGGCATGATCGGCAACAACGCGTGCGGAGCCCACTCGGTGGCGTGGGGCACCACGGCGGACAACGTGGCCGAGCTGGCGGTGACCGCCTACGGGGGCACCTCCCACCGGATCTCCACCGGCTGGGCGGGCGCCCCCGAGGGTCTGCCCGAACTGGTCGCCGGGCACCTGGGCCTGCTGCGGACCGGGATGCCGCCCGGCTTCTCGCGCCGCATCTCGGGCTACGGCGGCCTGGACGTGTTGCTGCCCGAGCGCGGGGTGCGGCTCGCGCGGGCGTTCTGCGGCAGCGAGGGCACGCTCGGGGTGGTGACGGAGGCGGTGGTGCGCCTGGTGGAGCTGCCGGCCGCGCCGGCCCTGGCCGTCCTCGGGTACACGGACGAGAGCGCGGCGGCGGAGGCGGCTGCGGGTCTGCTCCCGTACGGGCCGCTGACGGTGGAGGGGATGGCCGAGGACCTGGTCGGGGACGCGGCCGCCCGGGCCGGGCTGCCGCGCGGCCGGGCCTGGCTGTTCGTGGAGATGCGCGACGAGGGCGGGGCGCGGTCGCTCGTACGGGCCGCCGACGCGCTCGACGCGGTCGTGGTCACGGACCCGGCGGGGCAGCGGGCGCTGTGGCGGATCCGCGAGGACGCGGCGGGCACGGCGACGCGGATGCCGGGAGGGGGGATGGCCTGGCCGGGGTGGGAAGACTGCGCGGTGCCGCCGGCCCGGCTGGGCGCGTACCTGCGGGAGTTCCGCGCGCTGCTGGCGCAGCACGGGCTGCACGGGACGCCGTACGGGCACTTCGGCGAGGGGTGCGTCCACGTGCGGATCGACTTCGACCTCGTCTCGGCGGACGGGCTGGCCCGCTTCCGCGCCTTCTCGACCGACCTGGCCGATCTGGTCGTCGCGCACGGGGGCTCCCTGTCGGGTGAGCACGGCGACGGCCAGGCGCGGGCCGAACTGCTGCCGAAGATGTACGGGCCGGAGGTGATCCGGCTCTTCGGCGCGTACAAGGACGTGTGGGACCCGGCGGGCGGGATGAACCCGGGGATGCTCGTCCGGCCGGCGCGGCTGGACGAGAACCTCCGCTTCGCGGTGCTGCCGGCCACCACCTTCGCGGGCGAGGTCGCCCGGTGCGTCGGCGTCGCGAAATGCCGGACCGTGGGCGGGGGTGCGGGCGGGAGCGGCGGGCCGGGGGTGATGTGCCCCTCGTACCGGGCCACGGGCGAGGAACAGCACTCCACGCGTGGCCGGGCCCGGCTGCTGCACGAGATGCTGGCGGGCGAGATCGTGCGGGACGGCTGGCGTTCGGCGGAGGTCGCCGAGGCGCTGGACCTGTGCCTGGGCTGCAAGGGGTGCCGCAGCGACTGCCCGGTGGGCGTGGACATGGCCGCGTACAAGTCGGAGTTCCTGCACCGCCACTGGGCGGGCCGCGTCCGCCCGCTCGCCCACTACACCCTGGGTGGCCTGCCGGGCTGGCTCCGCCTGATCGCCGCGCTGCGGATGGCTTCCGCCGCGAACGCGGTGACCCGCCTCTTCCCCCTCCCGGGCCTGACCCGCGAACGCCCCCTGCCGCCCTTGGCCACCCAGCCGTTCACCCGCTGGTGGCGCGCACAGCGCGCGGCGCCGCACGCTGCGCCGCGCTCGCCGCACCTTCCCGCCGGGCCGGGCCCCCTCTCAGCCCCGCCGGCGTGTCAGGCGCGGGTCGGGGCAGCGCCCACTCCCCCCACCCCCACACCCGCCCCCCTCGTCACCCTCTGGCCCGACACCTTCACGGAATACCTCGCCCCCGAGACCGGTCGCGCAGCGGCAAGGGTCCTCGAGGCGGCCGGCCTGGACGTCGACGTCCCCCGCGGGGGCACGGTCTGCTGCGGCCTGACCTACCTCTCCACGGGCCGCCTGGACCGCGCCCGCAAGGTCCTGCGCCGCACCCTGGACACCGTCGGAGACCTGCGCGCGCCGGTCCTCGTCCTGGAGCCCAGCTGCGCCGCGGCCCTCCGCACGGACCTTCCCGCCCTTCTGCCCGACGACCCCCGCGCGGCCCGCCTCGCGGCAGCCGTCCGCACGTTCGCCGAGACCCTGGAGGAGTACGCGCCCACCTGGCAGCCGCCCCGCCTCGACCGGGCGGTGGCCGGCCAGACCCACTGCCACCAGCACGCGGTCCTCGGTGACGCGGCGGACCGGCGGCTGCGCGAGCGGGCCGGGCTCGTCGGCGAGCTCAGCGGCGGCTGCTGCGGCCTGGCGGGGAACTTCGGCTTCGAGCCCGGCCACCACGACGTCGCGGTGGCCTGCGCGGAAGAGCAGCTGCTGCCGTCCCTGCGCGCGGCCGGGCGGGACGTCCTGGTCCAGGCGGACGGATTCTCGTGCCGGACGCAGATCGCCCAGCTGGGCGGAGTCCGGGCCCGCCACCTGGCGGAACTGCTGGCGGAGGGCCTGTGAGGAGGGGCTGCCAGGAGCATCTGTAAGGCAAGACATGCAGTCACACTCCTTACGGACCCCTTAACCTGGATACATGCCCGCGCCTTCCTCCTCGTCCTCCACCCCGGCCGCCGAGACCGCCTCCGCCTCCGCGCCCGCCTCGGGGTCGGCCCCGCTGCCCGCCCAGGGCCGCGGCCGCGGCCTCGGTCCCGTCGCGCTGGTGATCTCGGCGGGGATCTCGGTGCAGTTCGGCGCCGCCCTCGCGGTCATGATCATGCCGAGGGCGGGCGCGGCGGGCGTGGTCACGCTGCGCCTGGCGGCCGCCGCGCTCGTGCTGCTGCTCCTGTGCCGTCCCAAGGTCCGCGGCTACTCACGCTCCGACTGGGGCACGGTGCTCGCCTTCGGCGTCACCCTGGCCGGGATGAACGGGCTCTTCTACCAGGCCATCGACCGGATCCCCCTCGGCCCGGCCGTCACCCTGGAGGTCCTCGGGCCCCTCGCCCTCTCCGTCGTCGTCTCCCGGCGCCTGGTGAACGTGCTGTGGGCCGGCCTCGCCCTCGGCGGTGTGGTGCTGCTGTCCGGGCACGGCGGGGGCGGTCTCGGTTTCGGCTCGCTCGACCCGCTGGGCGCGGCCTACGCGCTCGGGGCGGGCGCGATGTGGGCGGCGTACATCGTGTTCAGCGCGCGTACGGGCCGCCGCTTCCCGCAGGCGGACGGCCTGGCCCTGGCGATGGCGGTGGCCGCTGTCCTCTCGCTGCCGCTGGGCGTCGTCGAGGCCGGCTCCGACCTGCTGGTGCCGAGCACCCTCGCGCTGGGCGTCGGCGTGGCCGTACTGTCGTCCGTGCTGCCCTACACGCTGGAAATGCTCGCCCTGCGGCGGATTCCGGCCCCGACCTTCGCGATCCTGATGAGCCTGGAGCCGGCCATCGCCGCCAGTGCGGGCTTCCTCGTCCTCCACCAGGCCATGTCCGCGCTGGACGCCCTGGCCATCGCCCTCGTGATCGCGGCCAGCATGGGCGCGGTCCGCTCCCAGATCCGGAAGCAGGCCCCCTGATGGACGTCGTCACCTACCTGGCCGGGACCCCGGAGGTCCGCCGCCCGGCCCTGGTCCGCCTGCGGGAGCTGTGCCTCGCGGAGCTGACGGGCTTCGAGGAGTCGATCGCGTACGGAATGCCCGTGTACGTACGGCCGGGCGAGACCGCCGGGGAGATCGCCTGGGCGAATCAGAAGCAGTACATCTCCTTCTACCTGCTGCGCACGGATGTACGGGACGCCTTCGCGGACCGTCTGGCCGTCCACGACATGGGCAAGGGCTGCCTCCGCTTCCGCCGCCCGGACACCATGGACTTCACCCTGGTCCGCGACCTCCTGCGGGCGACGGCCGCGGCGGCACCGGGCCGGATCTGCTGAGAGCCCCCGGCCTGCCCCCGGCGTTCGCCCCCCGGCTCCGTCCCCGGTCCCCCCGCAGGTCACGCCCCGGACGCCGTGGGATGCTGGGCGCATGACCCTGGAGGACCTGGTACGGCTGCGCCGCGCCCGGGACGTGATGGACCGTGACTACGCCCAGCCCCTGAACGTTCCCGCGCTGGCGAACGTCGCCCTCATGTCGCCGGGGCACTTCTCCCGCAGCTTCCGTGCCGCCTACGGGGAGACGCCGTACAGCTACCTGATGACCCGCCGCGTCGAGCGGGCCAAAGCGCTGCTGCGGCGGGGCGACTTGAGCGTGACGGACGTGTGCTTCGCGGTCGGCTGTACCTCGCTCGGGTCGTTCAGCACCCGCTTCACCGAGCTGGTCGGCGAGAGCCCGAGCGTCTACCGGGCCCGCCGCCACGACGCCGGCGCCGCGATCCCGGCATGCGTCGCCAAGATCTTCACGAGACCAGTCAGGAACGGAGGAGCGGAAACCGGCGTCGCCTCGTAGCGTCGAAGGCATGAACATCAAGCTCGCACAGTGCTTCATCGCAGTCGACGACCATGACAAAGCGCTCGCCTTCTACCGCGACGTCCTCGGCCTGGAGGTCCGCAACGACGTCGGTTTCGAGGGGATGCGCTGGGTGACCGTGGGCTCGCCCGGCCAGCCGGACGTGGAGATCGTCCTCGAACCGCCGCTCGCCGACCCCAACGCCTCCCCCGCCGACCGGCAGGCGATGGCGGAACTGCTGGCCAAGGGCCTGCTGCGCGGGGTGATCTTCTCCACCGACGACGTCGACGCCACCTTCGAACGTATCCGGGCGGCCGGCGGCGAGGTGCTGCAGGAGCCGATCGACCAGCCCTACGGCGTCCGCGACTGCGCGTTCCGTGACCCGGCCGGCAACATGCTGCGTTTCAACCAGCCGCGCAAGCGGTAGTCACCGCCCACGGCAGGGGCCCGGCCCACGGATGGTGGGCCGGGCCGCCGCTGCGACCGTGCGTCGCTGCGACCGCGCCGCGCGGCACCGCACCGCCCCGCGGCACGAAGACGATCCGAACCAGACACCAGACGTACGGCTCGGGGCGGCCCCGACCGGTCCGGCGACGCCGACGGCGAGCGCCGAGGCGGCCCGCCCCACAGATGGAGACACGATGAGCAAGGCCAAGAGGACGGGCACGCAGGCGCCCGAGCCGCACGCTGCCGACAGCCACGACCTGATCCGCGTGCACGGCGCGCGCGTGAACAACCTCAAGGACGTCAGCATCGAGATCCCGAAGCGCCGGCTGACGGTGTTCACCGGCGTCTCCGGCTCGGGCAAGAGTTCGCTGGTGTTCGACACGATCGCCGCGGAGTCGCAGCGGCTGATCAACGAGACCTACAGCGCGTTCGTCCAGGGCTTCATGCCGACGCTGGGACGGCCCGAGGTCGACGTCATGGAGGGGCTGACGACGGCGATCATCGTCGACCAGCAGCGCATGGGCGCCGACCCCCGCTCCACGGTCGGCACCGCCACCGACGCCAACGCCATGCTGCGCATCCTCTTCAGCCGGCTCGGCAAGCCCCACATCGGCCCGCCCAGCGCGTACGCCTTCAACGTCCCCTCGGTCCGGGCGAGCGGCGCGATCACCGTCGAGCGCGGGGCGCAGAAGGCGGTGAAGGCGACCTTCAACCGCACCGGCGGCATGTGTGTGCGCTGCGAAGGCCGGGGCTCGGTCTCCGACATCGACCTCACCCAGCTCTACGACGACTCCAAGTCGCTCGCCGAGGGCGCGTTCACCATCCCCGGCTGGAAGTCCGACAGCCAGTGGACCGTGCAGGTCTACGCCCAGTCGGGCTTCGTCGACCCGGACAAGCCGATCCGCAAGTACACCAAGAAGGAGATGCAGGCCTTCCTCTACGGGGAGCCGGTCAAGGTGAAGGTCAACGGCGTGAACCTCACCTACGAAGGGCTGATCCCGAAGATCCAGAAGTCGTTCCTGTCCAAGGACAAGGACGCCATGCAGCCGCACATCCGGGCGTTCGTGGAGCGGGCGGTCACCTTCACCACCTGCCCCGAGTGCGAGGGCACCCGGCTCAGCGAGGGGGCCCGGTCCTCGAAGATCAAGCGGGTCAGCATCGCCGACGCCTGCGCGCTGCAGATCAGCGATCTGGCCACGTGGGTCCGCGGTCTCGACGAGCCCTCGGTGGCGCCGCTGCTCACCGCGCTGCAGCAGACCCTCGACTCGTTCGTGGAGATCGGCCTCGGCTACCTCGCGCTCGACCGGCCGTCGGGCACGCTGTCGGGCGGCGAGGCCCAGCGCGTCAAGATGATCCGCCACCTCGGCTCCTCGCTCACCGACACCACCTACGTCTTCGACGAGCCCACCGCGGGCCTGCACCCCCACGACATCCAGCGCATGAACGGCCTGCTGCGGCGGCTGCGGGACAAGGGCAACACGGTGCTCGTCGTGGAGCACAAGCCGGAGACGATCGCGATCGCCGACCACATCGTCGACCTCGGCCCCGGCGCCGGCAGCGCGGGCGGCACCGTCTGCTTCGAGGGGACCGTCGAGGAGTTGCGGGGCGGCGGCACCGTCACCGGCCGCCACTTCGACGACCGGGCCTCCCTCAAGGAGACGGTGCGCAGCGCCACCGGCACGCTGGAGATCCGCGGCGCGACGACGAACAACCTGCAGGGCGTCGACGTCGACATCCCGCTCGGGGTGCTGTGCGTCGTCACCGGAGTCGCCGGCTCCGGCAAGAGCTCGCTCGTGCACGGGTCGATCCCGGCGGGCGAGGGTGTGGTGTCGGTCGACCAGACCCCGATCAAGGGTTCGCGCCGCAGCAACCCGGCGACGTACACCGGCCTGCTCGACCCGATCCGCAAGGCCTTCGCGAAGGTCAACGGTGTCAAGCCGGCGCTGTTCAGCGCCAACTCCGAGGGGGCGTGCCCCACCTGCAACGGCGCGGGCGTCATCTACACCGACCTGGGGATGATGGCGGGCGTCTCCGCGACCTGTGAGGACTGCGAGGGCAAGCGGTTCGAGGCGTCGGTCCTGGACTACCGCCTCGGCGGGCGCGACATCAGCGAGGTCCTCGCGATGCCGGTGGCCGAGGCCGAGGAGTTCTTCTCCGCGGGCGAGGCGCACACTCCGGCCGCGCAGCGCATCCTGCGCCGGCTCGCCGACGTCGGGCTCGGCTACCTCACCCTCGGCCAGCCGCTGACCACCCTGTCCGGCGGCGAGCGCCAGCGCCTCAAGCTGGCCACGCACATGGCGGACAAGGGCGGCGTCTACGTCCTCGACGAGCCGACCAACGGCCTGCACCTCGCCGACGTCGAGCAGCTGCTCGGCCTGCTCGACCAGCTCGTCGACTCCGGCAAGTCGGTCATCGTCGTCGAGCACCACCAGGCGGTCATGGCGCACGCGGACTGGATCATCGACCTCGGCCCCGGCGCGGGCCACGACGGCGGAAAGATCGTCTTCGAGGGCACCCCCGCCGACCTCGTCACCGCCCGCTCCACCCTCACGGGCGAACACCTCGCGGCCTACGTCACCGCCTGACCGAGCCCCTCAATCCGCCCGTGAGACACCCAGGTCCTCCCGCATGGCGGTCCTCATGGCGGCGAGCAGCGCCCAGATGCCGTACTGGGCCCTGCCCGCCGTCTCCAGGGTCTCGCCCGGTTCGGGGGCACCGCGTTCGAGGCGTTTGACCTGCCCGTAGACCGCGGTCAGCGCCCGGTTGACGTCCTTCGCCCGGACGAGCACCTCGTCGGGGGCGATCATCTGTGCTTCCGAGTAGCGGTCGCGGTGGGTGTTCTTCGCCTCCTCGAGCGCGTCGACGTCCGCCTCCTGCACGCCGCGTTCCCGCAGGACGTGCAGGTGGCGGTTGAGCGCCGTGGTGAACTGCCTGGCGTCCCGGTTGAGTTCCGCGTAGCACGTGCGCCTCAGGGCGCGGTTCTCGCGGACCTCGTCGTGGCCGCGGACGAGTTCTATCTCCCGGCGTTTGGCGCGTTCGGAGCCGCGTTGGGTGAGGAGCGCTCCTCCCAGGGTTCCTGCAACACCCGCCACCGCGATGACCACCGAGCTGAGCTCCACCGACGCACCCCGTGACTTCTCCGGCCGTGTGCCCAGCGCGCACGGCCCCGGCCGTCAAGTCTGCGCTCCCCGGAGCCTGCCGGTGCCCCCGATACGCCGAAGTCAGGCGCGGAGGGCGGCTGTCGGCCGCGGGTCCCGCCCGGCCGCGGGTCCCGCGCCCGGGCGGGCGGGTGTGCGTCCCTATCCGAGTGGCAGGTCCAGATAGGAGGGGGTCGCCTCCGGTGACGTGAACGCCAGCGACGCGCGCGGCAGGTTGGCGTCGCCGTAGAAGGGGTCGCGCGCGTCGATCACCAGCATCAGCCGGTGGTCGCGCGGCACGTCGTACGCCGTCGCCTGGAGTTCGATGTCCGCGCTGATCAGGCTGTCGGGCGGCGAGTCGAGATCGCTGAACGGGGCGTGCGTGACGAGGTGCGCGTCGCCGTCTGGCGCCACGTCGAGGAGGTATGCGACGAAGGTGGACCCGGGGTTCGCCGCCCGGTACGTCACGCGCAGCCGCGGTATGCCGCGCAGCCGCACGGTCTCCGCGGCCGGGTCCGCGGTCCACACCGCGGCGACCGTGCGGTCGATGTCGTGGGTCGGATAGACCTTCGGGCGGCCGGCCATCTCCGCATGGCCCGACTCGACGATCCTGTCGGCGACGGTCGCCGGGGTGTCCATCCCGCACAGCACGGTCGCCGTCCAGCCGGCCTGCGGATCCTCGCCGAGCTCGCCGTCGTCCGCCAGGTGCAGCCGGTACACCTGTTCGGTCAGGGAGGGCCAGGTGGGACGGGGTTCGAGGGTCTTGCTCCACATGACCTCGCCGAGCACCTGCCCCTCGTCGCCGATGCCGTTGTCGATCCCCTTGAGGTGATGGTCGAACCAGCGGTGGGCGTCGCTCCAGATCCGGTTGGGCAGACCGAGCATGCCGCTCGTCTCGGGGCCGGAGTGGTCGCCGATGGAGAGGGCGAGGCGCTTGGGGCCGGTCAGCTCGTTGAACATCTTCAGGGTCTGGTTGGCCGGGAAGAGCGTCTCGTGCCAGGCGTGCGAGAAGAACACCGGCACCTGCCGGCGGTTGAGCTCCTTGATGTGACCGAAGGGCGAACGCGCCTCCGCCCAGCGCAGGGTGCCCTGGACGTCGCGGCCGGTAAGGATGTTGTCGAAGACGCTCTGGGTCTGCGGGCTCAGCCGCGCCTTCGCGGCGGCCGTGAGCAGCGCCCGTACGGCTGCGATGTGGCGCGTGGAGTTCTCGTAGAACGCCTCCCCGAGATCGCCCCAGGTGCTGAGGGCGACCACGGCGTCGATGCGGGTGTCGTGTGCGGCGACCAGTTGGCTGATGCCGGAGCCGTACGAGTCCCCGAGGAAGCCGATCTTCGTCACGGGGCCGGTGCTGCGCTCGATGATGTGGTCCAAGGCCCGGCTGCCGTCGGCGACGTCGAGCGGGCCCGCCACGTCGACCTGACCCTCGGAGCCGGCAAAGCCACGGGCGGAGTAGGCCAGGACGTTGTAGCCGTGGGTCGCGAAGCGGGTGGCCTGGACGGCGTACGTGAGCCAGCCCAGGCTCGTCCAGGGCGAGGGCATGACGACCACCGGGCGCGGCTGTGCCCCGGTGTGGCGCCAGAGCGCGGCGTCCAGGACGTCGCCGTCGGCGCCGGTCACCTTGCCGCGGGTGAAGACGGCGAGGGAGCGGACTTCGGCGATCTCGGCGGCGCGGGCGGGGGCGAGGCCGGTGACGTCGCCGCTCTCCAGGGCGGTGACGAAGGCGCGGAGGGCGGTCCCGTCGAGTTCGGGATAGAGGGAGAAGGGGGTTCGGGCGGCTGGAGTCACGTCAGTCCATCCTCTTCGTCGTCGTCTGAGTCGTCTTCGTCGAGTGACACGAACGTGGGGAGTGGTGCGTGGCGGGGCCCGGAGCGGAACGTTCAGTATCGACGGGACATCCGGTGACGTATCGCGAGTTTCCGGCTTACGGCCTGAATCGCGCCCTCCGTTCCCGCCGGCCGCCGCGCGGCGGGACCTGCGGTCGGCGCACCCCATGGCAACTCCCCGTAGCCCGCCGGGGTTTGGCGGGCGTGGCGGGAAGGCGCCGCCCCCCGAGAAAATCATGCAAGCACGCTTGATTGTTTTCTCGCGTGCTGCCAGTCTTCCCCTCACGCCGAGAGGGGAGCGCACCGTGACCGATCCGTCCGCCGCCGACGCCGTCGTCGCCGTCTTTGCCGATCTGCGCGAGGAGGGCCGTGAACTCGACGCCCTGGTGGCGGAGTTGTCCGCCGCCGACTGGGCCCGGCCCACCCCCGCGCCCGGCTGGACCGTCGCCCACCAGATCGCCCACCTGCACTGGACCGACCGGGCCTCGCTGCTCTCCCTCACCGACCCCACCGGCTTCGGCAGCATGGTCGAGCAGGCACTGAAGGCCCCCGACTCCTTCGTCGACGAGGGCGCGGAGGAGGGCGCGACGCTGCCGCCCGTCGAGCTGCTCGCCCGCTGGCGGGCCACCCGCGCCGCCCTCGACGAGGCACTCGCCGCGGCCTCGCCCGACACCCGGTTCCCCTGGTACGGCCCGCCGATGAAGGCCGCCTCGATGGCCGGCGCCCGGCTGATGGAGACCTGGGCGCACGGCCAGGACATCGCCGACGCCCTCGGAGTGCGCCGCACCCCGACCGGGCGGCTGCGGCACGTGGCGCGGATCGGCGTACGGGCCCGCGACTACGCCTACGCCGTACACGGCCTGCCCGCGCCTGTCGGGGAATTCCGGGTGGAGCTGACCGCCCCCGACGGCGCGCAGGTGTGGGCGTACGGCCCGCCCGGCGCTCCGCAGCGCGTCACCGGCCCGGCGCTCGACTTCTGCCTCCTGGTGACCCGGCGGGCGCACCGTGCCGACCTGGCCCTGACCGCCGTCGGCGCCGACGCGGACCGCTGGCTGGACATCGCCCAGGCCTTCGCGGGCCCGTCGGGACCCGGCCGCACCCCGGGAACCTCGCGGTGACGCGCCGGGCGCTCCTGATCGGCAACGCCTCCGGCTTCTACGGGGACCGCTTCAGCGCCCTGCGCGAGATGCTCACCGGCGGCCCCCTGGACGTGGTGACCGGGGACTACCTGGCCGAGCTGACCATGCTGATCCTGGGCCGCGACCGCCTGAAGAACCCCGGCCTCGGCTACGCCAAGACCTTCCTGCGCCAGCTGGAGGAAGGGCTCGGGCTCGCGCACGAGCGGGGCGTACGGATCGTCGCGAACGCCGGCGGTCTCAATCCGGCCGGACTCGCCGACGCGGTAAGGGCCTTGGCCGCCAAGACCGGTGTCCCCGTCCGCGTGGCCCACGTCGAGGGCGACGACCTCACACCGGGCGAGGACGGGGCACTGACCGCCAACGCCTACCTCGGGGGCGCGGGGATCACGGCCTGCCTGCGGGCCGGCGCCGACGTGGTCGTGACCGGCCGGGTCACGGACGCGGCGCTGGTGAGCGGCCCGGCGGCCTGGTGGTTCGACTGGGCTCCGGACGACTACGACCGGCTGGCGGGGGCGGTCGTCGCGGGCCACGTCCTGGAGTGCGGCACCCAGGCCACCGGAGGCAACTACGCCTTCTTCACCGCGCACGACGTCCGCCGCCCGGGCTTCCCCCTCGCGGAGATCTCCGCGGACGGCTCAGCGGTGATCACCAAGCACCCCGGCACGGGCGGAGCCGTCACCGCAGGCACCGTCACGGCCCAACTCCTCTACGAGACCCAGGGCGTGCGCTACCTCGGCCCGGACGTCACGGCCCGCCTGGACACCGTCAGGCTGACGGACGAGGGCGCCGACCGCGTACGCATCACCGGAGTACAGGGCGAACCCCCGCCGCCCACCCTCAAGGTGGGCGTCACCCGCCTCGGCGGCTGGCGCAACGAGGTCGTCTTCGTCCTGACCGGCCTGGACATCGAGGCCAAGGCGGCCCTGGTCCGCGCGCAGCTGTCCGAGGCCCTGGACGGCGTGGCCACCGCCGACTGGACCCTGGCCCGCACGGACCACGAGGACGCCCCGACACAGGAGACGGCGAGCGCACTGCTGCGCCTGGTGGTCCGCGACCCCTCCCCGGACCGCGTCGGCCGCGCCCTCAGCTCCACGGCGATCGAGCTGGCCCTGGGCAGCTACCCGGGCTTCCACGTCACCGCCCCACCGGGCCCGGCCCAGCCGTACGGGGTCTTCACGTCGGCCCTCGTCCCGGCCGCCGAGGTCCCCCACACCGCGGCCCTCCCGGACGGCACCCGACTGCAGATGACCGCTGCAGATCCAGCCTCGCCGGCGTTTGAGGCGCGGGGGTCCTGGGGCGGAGCCCCCGAAGCGTCCGGGGCGGAGCCACGGGACGGGGGTCTGGGGCGCAGCCCCGGTTCGGGAAGGGGCGGGGTGGGGGAGAGCCCCGCAGGGCCCACCACCCGCGCGCCCCTCGGGACACTGGCCGGGGCCCGCAGCGGCGACAAGGGCGGCGACGCCAACGTCGGCGTATGGGTCGAGTCCGACGCAGCCTGGGCCTGGCTGCACGACACCCTCACCACGGAGCTGTTCCAGCACCTGCTCCCCGAGACCCGCGCGCACGCAGTGCACCGCCACCCGCTCCCCAACCTCCGCGCGCTGAACTTCACCATCACCGGCATCCTCGGCGACGGCGTCGCCTCCGGCCACCGCTTCGACCCCCAGGCGAAGGCCCTCGGCGAATGGCTCCGCGCCCGCCACCTGGACATCCCGACCCACCTGCTGCGGCCCGCCCAGGGCCCCGCACCCGCCCCGGAGGGGACCGGCCCATGACCCGCCTCCGCACCACCGTCGATCCGCACGCCCCCGAGCACGCGCAGGCCCGTACCGCCGCGCTGGAACGCCTCGCCGCCCTCGACGCCGAGCACGCCAAGGCCCTGCAGGGCGGCGGTGAGAAGTACACGGCCCGCCACCAGGCGCGCGGCAAGCTCCTGGCCCGCGAGCGCATCGAGCTGCTCATCGACCCGGACACACCGTTCCTGGAGCTGTCCCCGCTGGCCGCCTGGGGCAGCGACTACCCCGTCGGGGCGTCCATGGTCACCGGCATCGGCACGGTCGAGGGCGTGGAGTGCCTGGTCACCGCCAACGACCCCACGGTCCGCGGCGGCGCCAGCAACCCCTGGACGCTGAAGAAGGCGCTGCGGGCCAACGAGATCGCCCGGCAGAACCACCTCCCCTGCATCAGCCTCGTCGAGTCCGGCGGCGCCGACCTGCCCTCGCAGAAGGAGATCTTCATCCCGGGCGGTGCGATCTTCCGCGACCTGACCCGGCTCTCGGCCGACGGCATCCCGACCGTCGCCGTCGTCTTCGGCAATTCCACCGCCGGCGGCGCGTACATCCCCGGCATGTCCGACCACACCATCATGATCAAGGACCGTTCCAAGGTGTTCCTCGGCGGTCCGCCCCTGGTCAAGATGGCCACCGGCGAGGAGAGCGACGACGAGTCCCTCGGCGGGGCCGACATGCACGCCCGCACCTCCGGCCTCGCCGACTACTACGCCCTCGACGAGCACGACGCGATCCGCCAGGCCCGCCGCGTCGTGGCCCGCCTGAACCACCGCAAGCCGTACCAGGACCCGCCGAAGGCCGAGGAACCCCTCTACGACCCCGAGGAACTCCTCGGCATCGTCCCGCCCGACCTGAAGACGCCCTTCGACCCGCGCGAGGTCATCGCCCGGATCGTCGACGCCTCCGACTTCGACGAGTTCAAGCCCCTCTACGGCACCAGCCTCGTCACCGGCTGGGCCACCCTCCACGGCTATCCGGTCGGCATCCTCGCCAACGCCCAGGGCGTGCTGTTCAGCTCCGAGTCCCAGAAGGCCGCGCAGTTCATCCAGCTCGCCAACCAGCGCGACATCCCCCTCCTCTTCCTCCACAACACCACCGGCTACATGGTCGGCAAGGAGTACGAGCAGGGCGGCATCATCAAACACGGCTCGATGATGATCAACGCGGTCTCCAACTCGAAGGTCCCGCACCTGTCCGTGCTCATCGGGGCGAGCTACGGCGCCGGCCACTACGGCATGTGCGGCCGCGCCTACGAGCCCCGCTTCCTCTTCGCCTGGCCCAGCGCCAAGTCCGCCGTCATGGGGCCCCAGCAGCTGGCCGGAGTGCTCTCCATCGTGTCGCGGCAGTCGGCCGCCGCGAAGGGGCAGCCGTACGACGAGGAGGCCGACGCCGGGATGCGCGCCTTCGTGGAGGCGCAGATCGAGTCGGAGTCCCTGCCGATGTTCCTGTCCGGGCGGCTGTACGACGACGGGGTCATCGACCCCCGCGACACCCGCACCGTCCTCGGCCTGTGCCTGTCGGCCGTCCACAACGCCCCCGTCGAGGGCGCCCGTGGCGGCTTCGGCGTCTTCCGGATGTGAGCCCGCACATGACTCAGCTGATCACCTCCCTGCTCGTCGCGAACCGGGGCGAGATCGCCGCCCGGATCTTCCGCACCGCCCGGGCCCTCGGCCTGGCCACGGTCGCCGTCCATTCCGACCCGGACGCCGACGCCCTGCACGTCCGCGACGCCGACGCGGCCGTCCGCCTGCCCGGCGCGGCCCCCGCCGACACCTACCTGCGCGGCGACCTGATCATCAAGGCCGCCCTCGCCGCCGGCGCCGACGCCGTCCACCCCGGCTACGGCTTCCTCTCCGAGAACGCCGACTTCGCCCGCGAGGTCCGGGCCTCCGGGCTCACCTGGATCGGCCCGCCCCCCGAGGCCATCGAGGCCATGGCCTCCAAGACCCGGGCCAAGGAGCTGATGCGCGCCGCCGGCGTACCGCTCCTCGACCCTGTCGACCCGGCCGCCGCCACCCCCGCCGACCTGCCCCTCCTGCTCAAGGCCGCGGCCGGGGGCGGTGGTCGCGGGATGCGCGTGGTCCGCGAACTCGACCGCCTCGGAGAGGCCCTCGACGGGGCCCGCGCCGAGGCCCGATCGGCCTTCGGTGACGGCGAGGTGTTCGCCGAGCCCTACATCGAGCGGGGCCGCCACGTCGAGGTGCAGATCCTCGCCGACGCCCACGGCACCGTCTGGGCACTCGGCACCCGCGACTGCTCACTCCAGCGCCGGCACCAGAAGGTCATCGAGGAGGCCCCCGCGCCCGGGCTGCCGGAAGAACTGCGCGAGAACCTCCACTCCGCCGCCGTCGCCGCCGCCCGCGCCGTCTCCTACCAGGGCGCCGGTACCGTCGAGTTCCTCGTCACCGCCGACGGACGCCCGTACTTCCTGGAGATGAACACCCGCCTCCAGGTCGAACACCCCGTCACCGAAGCCGTCTTCGGCCTCGACCTCGTGGCACTCCAGCTGCGGGTCGCCGAGGGCGAGGCACTGCCTCCCGCGGCCCCGGAGCCCACCGGCCACGCCGTCGAGGCCCGCCTCTACGCCGAGGACCCCGCCCAGGACTGGCGTCCGCAGACCGGCGTCCTGCACACCCTCGCCATCCCCGGCGAGGTCCGTGTGGACACCGGCTTCACCGACGGGGACACCGTCGGCATCCACTACGACCCCATGCTCGCCAAGGTCGTCGCCCACGCCCCCACCCGCGCCGAGGCGGTCCGCACCCTCGCCCACGCCCTCGCCGGAGCCCGCATCCACGGACTCACCACCAACCGCGAGCTCCTCGTACGGTCCCTGCGCCACCCGGAGTTCACCACCGGGCAGCCCGACACCGGCTTCTACGAGCGCCACCTCACCACGCTCACCGAGGGCACCCCGGACGCCACCCCGGCCGCCCTCGCCGCGGCCCTCGCCGAAGCGGCCCCGGCACCGGACGCCCCCCTCGCCTCCCGCCTCGGCGGCTGGCGCAACGTCCCCTCCCGGCCGCAGGTCCGCCGCTACACCGCGGCCGGCACCGAGTACGAGGTCCGCTACCGCTCCTGCCCCCGTCTCCCGCCCCGCCTCGTCGACCACCCCGGCATCCGGGTCCTGGCCGCCACCCCCACCCTCGTCACCCTCGAAGTCGAGGGCATCCGGCGGGTGTTCCACGTGAAACGTAATTCGAACAACCCCGGCAGGACCGACCGGACCGAGATCTACGTGGACTCCGCGCTCGGCGCCCACACCCTCACCCCCGTCCCCCGGTTCCCCGACCCCCAGGACCGCACCGAACCGGGCTCCCTGCTCGCCCCCATGCCAGGCACCGTCGTCCGCATCGCCGAGGGCCTCGCCCCCGGCCGTCCCGTCACCGCCGGGCAGCCCCTGCTCTGGCTGGAGGCCATGAAGATGGAGCACCGCATCGTCGCTCCCGCCTCCGGCACGCTCACCGCGCTCCACGCCGTCACCGGCCAACAGGTCGAATTCGGCGCCCTGCTCGCCGTAGTCCAGGAGGAACCGCCGTCATGAGCTCCGCCACCAGCACCGTCGAGACCCAAGAGCACAAGGCCCTGCGCGCCGCCGTCGCCGCCCTCGGGCAGCGCTACGGCCGCGAGTACCTCGCCCGCGTCGCCCGCGAGGGGGGCCACCCCGACGAGCTGTGGGCCGACGCCGCGAAACTCGGCTACCTCGGGGTGAACCTCCCCGTGGAGTACGGCGGCGGAGGCGGCGGCATCGCCGAACTGTCCATCGTCCTCGAAGAACTCGGCGCCGCGGGCTGCCCGCTGCTCATGATGGTCGTGTCGCCCGCCATCTGCGGCACGGTCATCGCCCGCTTCGGCACCGAGGCCCAGAAGCAGGCCTGGCTCCCCGGCCTCGCCGACGGCAGCCGAACCATGGCCTTCGGCATCACCGAACCCGACGCCGGATCCAACTCCCACCGGATCACCACCACGGCCCGCCGCGACGGCGACGACTGGGTCCTCACCGGCCGCAAGGTCTTCATCTCCGGCGTCGACATCGCCGACGCCACCCTCGTCGTCGGCCGCACCGAGGACGCCCGGTCCGGACGCCTCAAGCCCTGCCTCTTCATCGTCCCGCGCGACACCCCCGGTTTCTCCCGCACGGTCATCGACATGGAACTCCAGGCCGCGGAGAAGCAGTTCGAACTCGTCCTCGACGAGGTGCGCCTGCCCGCCGACGCACTCGTGGGCGACGAGGACGCGGGCCTGCTCCAGCTGTTCGCCGGACTCAACCCCGAGCGGATCATGACCGCCGCCTTCGCCATCGGGATGGGCCGCTACGCCCTCGCCAAGGCCGTGGACTACGCGAAGACCCGCCAGGTGTGGAGGGAGCCGATCGGCGCCCACCAGGCCGTGGCCCATCCGCTGGCCCAGGCACACATCGAGCTGGAACTGGCCCGCCTGATGATGCAGAAGGCCGCCGGGCTGTACGACGCGGGCGACGACATGGGGGCGGGGGAGGCCGCGAACATGGCGAAGTACGCCGCGGGGGAGGCGTGCGTGCGGGCGGTGGACCAGTCCGTGCACACCCTCGGCGGCAACGGACTCACCCGCGAATACGGCCTGGCCTCGCTGATCACCGCGTCCCGAGTCGCCCGGATCGCCCCCGTCAGCCGGGAGATGATCCTCAACTTCGTCTCCCACCAGACCCTGGGCCTGCCGAAGTCGTACTAGGCGGGTCCGCTGCGCGGAGCCTCTCCCCGCCCCACCCTTCGACCGTTCCCCGGGCTCCGCCCCGAGCTCCGCGCCTCAATCGCCGGCGGGGCTCAATGACCGGGGCTCCGCCCCGAGCCCCGCGCCTCAAATGCCGCTCAGCCCGGCGGCGTTCGAGGAGCGGGGTGAGGCGGAGCCCCAGGCCCCGGTGAGCCGGGCTTCGGCGGAGCCCAGGCGGCCGAGCCGCAGGCGGCCCGCATACCCTCACCGGGAGGACCGGCCCATCTCGTACGCCCCGCACACCGTTCCGGAGGAGACATGGCCACACCCGTACACACCGCAACCGCGGCCGGAGTCACCACCCTCACCCTGGACTCCCCGGCCAACCGCAACGCCCTCTCCGCAGAGCTCCTCGCAGACCTCCGGGCCGCCCTCGCCGCGGCGGGCGCGGATCCGGCGGTCCGCGCCGTCGTCCTCACCCACACCGGCACCACCTTCTGCTCCGGGGCCGACCTCAAGGCCCCCTTCGACCCGGCCGACTTCGTGGCCCTGCTCAGTGAGATCGCCGGGCTGCCCAAGCCCGTCATCGCCCGGGTCACCGGCCACGTCCGGGCCGGCGGCCTCGGCCTGCTCGGCGTCTGCGACATCGCCGCCGGCGGACCGCAGTCCTCGTACGCCTTCACCGAGACCCATCTCGGCCTCGCCCCCACGGTGATCTCCATCCCGCTGCTCCCGCGCCTCGACCCGCGCGCCGCCGCCCGTTACTTCCTCACCGCCGAGGCCTTCGACGCCGCCGAAGCCGCCCGGATCGGCCTGCTCACCCTGCACGCGGAGGACGTGGACGAGGCCCTGGCTCCCGTACTCGCCGGCCTGCGCAAGGCCTCCCCGCAGGGCCTGGCCGCGACCAAGGCGCTGACGGCCGCCGCCGTGCGCGAGGCCCTGGAGCGCGACGGCGCCCGCCTGACGGTGCTGTCCGCGGGACTGTTCGCCTCCCCCGAAGGCCGCGAGGGCATCACCGCCCGCTTCGAGCGCCGGGAACCGTCATGGGCACTGTGACCGGCGCGACCGGCCCCAAGCAGGCGCGCAGCCGCGTCACCCGCCGCCACCTCCTGGAGGCGGCCGTGTCCTGCCTGGCGGAACACGGGTGGGCGGGTTCCACCGTCGCCGTCGTCGCCGAACGGGCCGGCGTCTCGCGCGGCGCCGCCCAGCACCATTTCCCAACCCGTGAGGACCTGTTCACCGCGGCCGTCGAGTACGTGGCCGAGGAGCGGTCCACGGCCCTGCGCGACCTGTTCCACGCCGGCCCGGCGGCCCGCCCGGCCGTGGTGGAGGCACTCGTGGACCTGTACACGGGCACTCTCTTCCGGGCCGCGCTGCAGCTGTGGGTCGCCGCATCCAACGAGGAGCAGCTGCGCCCCCGGGTCACCGAACTGGAGGCCAGGGTCGGCCGCGAGACCCACCGCATCGCCGTCGAGCTGCTGGGCGCGGACGAGTCCGTGCCGGGGGTACGGGAGACCGTGCAAGGCCTCCTCGACATGGCCCGCGGCCTGGGCCTGGCCAACGTCCTCACCGACGACACGGCCCGCCGGGCCCGCGTGGTGGCCCAGTGGTCCCGCATCCTCGACGGGGCCCTGGTCTGAGACCCCGGCGGGGCCCTGGCCTGAGACCCCCGCCGAGGAACGGGCAGGGGGCACGGCCGGCGAAACGGCAGGGCGCCGCACCCCCGGTACGGGATACGGCGCCCAGCGGCTGCCCGTTACGGGATCACGCGGTCTCGGCGATGTCCGCGTAGCCCTCGATCTCCTGCGGGTTGCGCCGGCCCGGCCCCGTGTAACGGGCCGACGGCCGCACCAGGCGGCCGGTGCGCTTCTGCTCCAGGATGTGCGCCGACCAGCCCGCGGTACGGGCGCAGCTGAACATCGACGTGAACATGTGCGCCGGCACCTCGGCGAAGTCCAGCATGATCGCGGCCCAGAACTCCACGTTGGTGGCCAGCACCCGGTCGGGGCGGCGCGCGTGCAGCTCTTCCAGCGCGGCCTTCTCCAGCGCGGCGGCCACCTCGTAGCGCGGGGCGTCCAGCTCCTTGGCGGTGCGCCGCAGCACGCGGGCGCGCGGGTCCTCGGCGCGGTAGACGCGGTGCCCGAAGCCCATCAGGCGCTCGCCCTTGTCCAAGGCCTTCTTCACGTACGCGACGGCGTCGCCGGTGCGCTCGATCTCCTCGATCATGCCGAGCACGCGGGACGGCGCCCCGCCGTGCAGCGGTCCCGACATCGCGCCCACGGCTCCGGACAGTGCCGCGGCGACGTCCGCACCGGTGGAGGCGATCACCCGCGCCGTGAAGGTGGAGGCGTTCATCCCGTGCTCGGCGGCGGAGGTCCAGTACGCGTCGACGGCCTTGACGTGCTTCGGGTCCGGCTCGCCCCGCCAGCGGATCATGAACCGCTCCACCACGGACTCGGCCTTGTCGATCTCCTGCTGCGGCACCATGGGCAGGCCCTGGCCGCGGGCGGACTGGGCGACGTACGACAGCGCCATCACGGCCGCGCGCGCCAGGTCGTCGCGGGCGGTCTGCGCGTCGATGTCCAGCAGCGGTTTCAGACCCCACACGGGGGCCAGCATGGCCAGCGCGGACTGGACGTCCACGCGGATGTCACCCGAGTGGACCGGGATCGGGAAGGGCTCGGCGGCCGGCAGGCCGGGGTTGAAAGCACCGTCGACCAGAAGACCCCAGACGTTCCCGAAGGAGACGTGGCCCACGAGGTCTTCGATGTCGACGCCCCGGTAGCGGAGCGATCCGCCTTCCTTGTCGGGCTCGGCGATCTCCGTCTCGAACGCGACGACCCCTTCGAGCCCGGGTACGAAGTCGGACATCAGGCGGCTCCTCAGATAGTGCGAACACGCGCGGCTCCCGGCGTGACTCGCGGTCCGGCGCGGTCATCCCCGTTGATGCCCGGCAGGGCCGATGGTCACCCGCTTGGGCACCTTCGGACCGGCCCCAAGATTTTGGCCGCTCCGCCGCGACTGCGGAAGCGTGACATACGGCACACCGTCACCGGTCCCGCTGCGGCAGGATGGCACGCGTGACCGATCAGGACATTGACCCCGCCATGATGCGCAAGCAGTACCGCTCGGAGATCGTCCACGAGGAGACCCTCGCCGAGGGCCCGATGGACCAGTTCGCCCTGTGGTTCCAGCAGGCCGCGGACTCGCACCTCTTCGAACCGAACGCCATGATCGTGTCGACGGCCACCGCGGACGGACGGCCCAGCTCGCGCACGGTGCTGCTGAAGCAGTTCGACGGGCGGGGCTTTGTGTTCTTCACCAACTACGCCTCCCGCAAGGGCCGCGAGATCGCCGAGAACCCGTACGTCTCCCTGCTCTTCCCCTGGCACCCGATCTCCCGCCAGGTGGTCGTCACCGGCACGGCGACCCGCATCGGCCGCGACGAGACGGCGGCGTACTTCCGCTCCCGCCCGCACGGCTCCCAGCTGGGCGCCTGGGCGAGCGAGCAGTCCAGCGTGATCGGCTCCCGCGCGGAGCTGGACCGCCGCTACGCCGAGCTCGCCGCCCGGTACCCGGAGGGCGAGCAGGTCCCGGTCCCGCCGGAATGGGGCGGTCTGCGTGTGGTCCCGGACGCGGTGGAGTTCTGGCAGGGCCACGAGAACCGCCTGCACGACCGCCTGCGCTACGTCCTGGACGCGGACAAGTGGCGCATCGAGAGGCTCTGCCCCTAGGGAAGCAGACGACCCGCGGGCTCGGGTCTCTCCCCTGCAGTGGGAGAAGCCGGCCGGACGTACCGGCGAGCCCGCGGGTCGGGTGACTGCTGTGGATTGGCGCCTGGCGATCCCGCCGGGCACCGCACTGGGTGCGTGCGACGACGGGCGCTTAGCCCGCAGCCACCTCACGCGTCCGGTTTCCGTACATTGCGGGAACCACCTCCCTTCTCGTGTACGTCCGAGCCTAGGCAGGCATCGCGGCAGCCACAACCGTTTATCTCCGACGGCCGTGTGCGCGGCGGGCCGGCGACGCGACGGGTCCAGGAGCTGTGGGGGGAAACCATGCAAGAAGCCGCGCTGCCGCGCGAGTACCGGCACGACCGGCGCCATTCGACCGCCGTGATCGTTCTGCTGGTCGGCAAACTCGTCCTGCTCGGCATCCTCTCCCTGGAGCTGCCCTGGCCCGGCTGGCTGAAGGGGCTGATCCTGGCCCTGTTCGCGGCCTTCGTCGCATTGGCCATCGCCGCGAGACCGCGCCAGTTCACGCGCGTCGACGGCCAGGGCGTCACCCGCTGCAACGGGCTGGGCGTGCGCCGTCTGGCCTGGAGCGAGCTCCATGACATCCGTACGGTGACCGTTCCGCAGCCGAACGCCGGGGCCTCGATCGTCACCTACGCCTACCTCGGCGACGGCCGGCGGCTGCTGCTGCCGTGCGTGGACGACGAGGAGCTGCCGGACGCCGAACGGGAAGCCCTCGTCCTGCGGTCCCTCCTGGAGGAGCTGCGCGGGGCCGACTGGACACCGGATGCGCAGGCCGAGGCGCGGATCGCCCGGCAGAACGCGCGGTGGGAGAGGCTGTACCGGCCGTCCACCGCGTGGTGGATCGGGGGCGGGATCGTGGTCGCGATCATGGCCGGCGTCCTGGGCTACGCCGCGTTCCCCGGCCCCTCCTGAGCGGAGCCGGGCCGGACCCCGGTGAGACTCGGAACGGACCCGGGCCGGACGCGGGGCGGAGGGTCACCGGATTTCTCGTACCCAATCCGGGGAAAGCGGTGTGGGGTGCGTCACGTTCCAGTTGAATGATCTGACGTGCCGCACACGCGAACGCCTGCTGGGGGTGCCAGGTGACTGCTTCCGGGCGTAACGAGACCACCGACGATCTGCTCGCCGCGCTGCTGGACGGGATGGACGCCGCCTTGTGCGCGTTCGACGCCGACGGTGTGATCACCCACTGGAACCGTGAGGCCGAGCGGATCCTGGGCTGGTCCGCCGGTGAGGCCGTGGGGCGCAAGGGGTTCGCGGGGTGGGCGGTACGGGCCGCCGACGCGCAGGACGTGCAGGACAGACTCATGGCGGCCCAGCACGTGCCCGGCCGGCAGGTCAACGAGTTCGCGCTGCTGACCAAGAACGGCGGGCGCGTGCTCGTACGGACCCAGTCCGCCGGGGTGCCGGGCGCGGACGGGAAACCGGCCGGGGTGTACTGCGCCTTCACCGAGGTGCACGCGCAGATCGACCTGGAGCGGTCGATCGCGCTGAGCGAGGCCCTGATGGAGGACGCCTCGTGGGGCGTCGTCCTCGTCGACGTCGACCTGCGGCCCGCCGTGGTCAACGCACACGCCGCGCGCGCCTTCGGGACCGGCCGTACCGCGCTGCTCGGGCGGCCGCTCGGAGAACTGCTCACCCAGGGCGTGGAGGAACTCGAAGGCGCTCTGCAGCACGTACTCGCCGAGGGGGCGCCGCCCACGCCGGTGGAGATGTGGGTCGCGGTGCGCACGCCGGAGGGGGTGCGCCGCAGGTGCTGGCGGTGCGGGTTCCTGCGGCTGGCCTCGCCGCTCGCGGAGGAGCCGGTGCCGCTGGGTGTCGGCTGGCTGTTCCAGGACGTCACCGAGGCCCGGCAGGAGCAGCTGGACACGGCGCAGCTGCGGTTCCGGTCGCACCAGCTGCACCGGGCGGGGCGGGCCGCCGCCGAGTGCGAGGACCCGGCCGAGGCGGCCGCCGTACGCCTGGACTTCGCCCTCGCCGGTTTCGCCGAGCACGTACTGCTGGACGTACTGGATCCGGCGGCCGGTCCCGAGCGGCGAAGGCTCGTACGGTCCGTCGCGTCGCCGCCGGCGCTGTCGGGGCCCGGGTCGATCCCGGTGCGGTACGCGGCCGGACATCCGGCGCTGCAGGCGCTGGACCGGATCGGCTCGGTGCGGACCAGCGCCCCGCGCGGGGAGGCGGACGCGCAGTGGGCGCGGGCCCGTCAGTGGCCCGAGGGCGCGGCGCACGTGCTGTGCACGGTGCTGCGGAGCCGGGGGCGGACCCTGGGGGCGCTGACGTTCCTGCGCGGCCCGTCGCGGGTCGCCTTCGAGCGGGCGGACGCGGCGTACGCGGAGGAGGTCGCGGCCCGCGTCGCGGCCGACCTGGACCTGGCGGCGGGAGGCTCCGCGCCCTGAGGGCCTGTCGCCCTAGTCGCGGTCCGCCGGGTGGGCGAAGGCGAGGTCGAGCAGCTGCTGCGGGGTGTAGGCGCGCTGCGGGTCGCTGCGCAGGGCTTCGAGGAACGTCGGGTCGGCGGTGTAGTCGTACAGGCCGCTGCGCATGGCGGCGAGCTGCCGCAGGGTGATCCGGTCGCCGCCCGGGACTTTGTCGACGTAGTTCGAGATCGGGTCGTCGAGCTTGAGGCGTCCCTGGTCGACGAGTTGGAGGACGGCGGTGACGGTGAACGTCTTGGTGACGCTGCCGATGCGCATGTGGAGGTCGGACTTCATGGGAGTGCCGGACTGCCGGTCGGCCACGCCGAAGGACTTCACGTAGTCGCCGCGGCCTGGCATCCACAGGCCGACGATCACGCCGGGGATGGCGTCCTTCTTCATCGCCGCGGTGATCGCGGCGTCGAGCCGGGCGACGGTGGCCGGGTCGAGGTCCTGCGTGACGTGATCCCGGTCGGGGGCGTCCTGCCGACCGTCGTCCTGACGCCCGGCGGCGGAGAAGGCCGCGGCCTGGACGGCCTGGGCCGCCGGTGTACTCGCGGCGGCCGGGGCCGCCACGCCGCCCGTCACGAGCAGCAGGAGCGAGGCCGCACCGGCCCGCAGGGCCCGGCGGGAGGCGTGCGACGCGGTGGGTGTCGGGTTCGGGGCGGGAGTGGCGGACATACCCGGTCACCTCTGATCTCCGGGGCCCCGAGTTCTTCCCACCCATCGTAGGAACGGGGCCCGCGCCCGGCGACCGGCCGGGATCAGTGCCGGAAGAAGATCCGGTCGCCGTACTCTTGCAGCACGCGGCCGTTCCACTCGTGGCCGCCGTCGACGTTGCCCGAGCGCAGCAGCGGCGGCTCCACTCCTCGGTCGGCGAGCTCGCCGGCCGCCGCCGCCATGACCGCCTGCATGATCGCGCTGGTCACGACGGTGGAGGCGGGGGCGAAGGGCGCGTCGATGCCGTCGATGCTCAGCTCGGCGTCGCCGACCGCGATCTTGCTGTCGAGGACGACGTCGCAGTGGTCCTTGAGGAAGGTGCCGGAGACGTGCCGTGACTTGGTCTCCGTCGCGTACGCCACCGAGGTCACGCCGATGACCTTGAGGCCGATGGCGCGTGCGTTCATGGCCATCTCGACGGGCAGGGCGTTGCGCCCGGAGAGGGAGATGATCACGAGGACGTCGCCGTCGGAGGCGGGGCTGCTGTCCAGGACGGCGCCGGCGAGGCCGTCGACCCGTTCCAGGGCGCTGCCCAGCGTCGCGGGCATGACGTCGATGCCGACCGTGCCCGGGACGGCGAGGAAGTTCATCAGGGCCAGGCCGCCGGCCCGGTAGACCACGTCCTGCGCGGGCAGCGAGGAGTGCCCGGCGCCGAAGGCGAAGAGCCGGTTGCCGGAGGCGACGGCGTCGGCGATGAGGGAGCCGGCCTCGGCGATGTGCGCGGCCTCCTGGTCCCGCACCCGCTCCAGCAGGCCGATGGCGGCGTCGAAGAACTGACCGGCCAGCTTGCTCTCGCTCATACGCCGTTGGCCCTTCCAGAGGTGGGTGCGTCCGTGTCCGCCGCTCACCGTGCGGTCTGGACCAAGGGCGTGTCAATACGAACGTCAATCCCGCGTCAAACGTCCGGGCGGCGCCCGCCGGCGACATCCGGGCGATCTTCCTCCCCGATGTCCCGGGCCGCTCTTGACCCCGGGCACGGGACGGTTGTCTGTCCGATGCGTCAGAATTGGGGGCAGGGCCAGCGCACGCAATCCGAGGGGCACGAATGTCCGGACTGATCGATACCACGGAGATGTATCTCCGCACCATCCTTGAGCTGGAAGAGGAAGGTGTGGTCCCCATGCGCGCCCGTATCGCGGAGCGGCTCGACCAGAGCGGTCCGACGGTGAGCCAGACGGTGGCGCGGATGGAGCGGGACGGCCTGGTGGCCGTCGCCAGCGACCGGCACCTTGAGCTGACGGACGAGGGGCGGAGGCTGGCGACGCGCGTGATGCGCAAGCACCGGCTCGCCGAGTGCCTGCTCGTCGACGTCATCGGCCTGGAGTGGGAGCAGGTGCACGCCGAGGCCTGCCGCTGGGAGCACGTGATGAGCGAGGCGGTGGAGCGGCGGGTGCTGGAGCTGCTGCGCCACCCGACCGAGTCGCCGTACGGGAATCCGATCCCCGGGCTGGAGGAGCTGGGGGAGAAGGCGGAGGCCGACCCCTTCCTGGAGGACGGCATGGTCAGCCTGTCCGAGCTCGACGCGGGCAGCGAGGGCAAGACCGTGGTCGTGCGCCGGATCGGTGAGCCGATCCAGACGGACGCGCAGCTGATGTATACGCTCCGGCGGGCCGGGGTACAGCCCGGCTCGGTGGTGAGTGTGACCGAGTCTCCGGGGGGTGTTCTGGTCGGCAGTGGCGGCGAGGCCGCCGAGCTGGATGCGGAGGTCGCCTCGCACGTGTTCGTGGCGAAGCGCTGATCCTGCGGTCGGCGTTCGCGCCGGCGTGGATCCGTCCGTAAGGGACCTCACCCCTGCGGGCCTTACGGATCGGTTGTGGTGTGGGCGGTCCCGGCGCCTTGCGGCGCCGGGACCGGTCCTCCCCTTTGCGACCTGGAGCCCCGAGCTCTCAAGGTCATCCCCTCGGACCGTCTTCCCCGAGCGGCCCGCCTCCCTGTTGAAAGGATCTCCATCGGCAGCGGCGGCCAATCCTTGAGCAAGGTCACTCGAAAGAGCGGTGTTGTGGGCGAGAACCCCGTTTTCGAATACGGGTTCGATAGTCTGGCGGGGAGCGAAGGGGGTGCATCTGCGGTGGTACAGCGCATCGATGTGACGGGAGCCGACGGTGTCCGCCTTGCCGCCTGGGAGTTCCGCGACGCACCGGCAGAGGCCGACCCACGCCCCGGGGTGCTGTTACTGCACGGTCTGATGGGCCGGGCCTTCCACTGGACCGGCACCGCCCGCTGGCTCCGCGAGCGCCACCGCGTCGTGGCCCTGGACCAGCGCGGACACGGCCAGAGCGACCGCCCGTCCACCGGTCCCGAGGTCCACACCTCCTTGGGGCGCGAGGCCTTCGTGGCCGACGCCGAGGCCGCCGTCGAGCAGCTCGGCCTCGCCCCCGTGACGTTGATCGGCCACTCCATGGGCGCGCTCACCGCCTGGCAGCTCGCGGCCCGCCGCCCGGACCTGGTCGCAGCCCTGGTCATCTGCGACATGCGCGCCTCGGCCCTCGGTGCGGCCTCCCAGCAGGACTGGGAGGACTGGTTCCACCACTGGCCCCTGCCCTTCCCCACGCAGGACGCGGCCCGCCGCTGGTTCGGCGAGGACGACCCCCGGGTGGAACGGCCCGACCCCGGCCGCGGCGCCTTCTTCGCCGAGGTCATGCACGAGGCCCAGGACGGCTGGCGACCGGTCTTCTCCCGGCGCCAGATGCTGACGGCCCGTGAGACCTGGGTCTACGACGCCCACTGGGAGGAACTGGCCCAGGTCCGCTGCCCGACCCTGGTGGTCCGCGGCCTCGACGGCGAACTGGGCCGGGCCGAAGCGCAGGAAATGGTCCGCGTCCTCCCGGCCGGCCGCTACGCGGAAATCCCCGACGCCGGCCACTACCTCCACTACGACCAGCCGACGGCCTGGCGCGCGGCCGTGGAACC
>NZ_JBSGZI010000055.1:0-49870 GCF_053610945.1 Streptomyces sp. NPDC054849 | reverse complement strand
CCCGGAGGACCGGGCGGCCAGTCCTCTCGAGCCATCAACGGCACACAGCCATCAGCCACACCCGGTCCTCCCGGACCGCCTTACATTCTTAGGGATCTGCCATGACCGTCAGTCTTGAGCAGTTGCGCCGCTGCCACGTCGCCGTCGACCTGGGGGCGGCAAGGACCCGCGTGTACGTCAAGGGCGCCGGCCTCGTGGTCGACGAGCCCAGCGTCGCCGCGGTCAACACCCGCACCGGCGCACTCATCGCCGTCGGCACCTTCGCCGAGCGGATGACCGGCCGCACGCCCGACTACATCCGGGTCGTACGCCCCGTCTCCGGCGGCACCGTCGTCGACATCGAGATGGCCCAGCGGATGCTGCGCCACCTCCTCGGCGAGAAGCTGCGGCGCGCCTTGCGCCGCAAGCCGCGGCTGCGGGCCGCCGCCTGCACCCCGCACGACGCGGACCCGCTCGCCCAGCGGGCGACGGTGGAGACCCTCGTCGGACTCGGCGCACGCCGCGTCGAACTGGTCGACACCCTGATCGCGGCGGCCGTCGGCTGCGGACTGCCCGTGGAGCAGCCGACCGCGACGATGATCATGGTGTGCGGGGCCGCCGCCACCCAGGTGGCCGTCCTCTCCCTCGGCTCGATCGTCACCGCCGAGCGGATCCCGGTCGGCGGCGAGGCCATCGACCACGCGGTCGTCCAGCACCTGCGCCACGCGCACGAGCTGATGCTGCCCAGCCAGGCCGTCCGGCCGCTGCAACTGGCCCTGCACGGAAACGGCCTGACCTCCGAGGGCCCGGCCTCCACCCTGATCCACGGCCGCGACGTGGCCACCGGACTGGCCCGTTCCGTCCACGTGGACACCGCGGCGGTACGGGACGCCATCCACACGCCGCTGACCGCCGTCCTCGACGGCATCGGCAAGGTGCTGCGGGACTGCCCGCCGGACCTGGTGGCGGACCTGACGGACCGGGGAATCATGATGGTGGGCGGCAGCGCCCTGCTGCCGGGCCTGGACCAGATGCTGCGGGACGCCACCGGAATGCCCGTCGCCATCGCGGAACGGCCGGACATCTGCGCCGTACTCGGTCTCGGCGCGATGCTCGAAGGGAAGATCGCACCCATGGTTCTCAACCCGCTGTCCGAATGACCGGCGCCGGGCAGAAGCCCGGGGAGGACGCGGCGAGCCTCCCGGCCCTGCTGGATGCCGTCCTCAGCGTCGGCTCCGAGCTGGAGCTGCGCGCCACCCTCCAGCACATCGTGGACTCGGCGACCGAGCTGTGCGCAGCCCGGTACGGAGCGCTCGGGGTCGTCGACCCCGAGCGCGTCCTGCTGACCGAGCTGTTCACGTCCGGGCTGACCGAGGCACAGCGGGCCGCGATCCCCCACCTGCCGGACGGGCGCGCCGGTCTGCTCGGAGTCCTCATCAAGGACCCGCGCCCGCTCCTGCTGGACGACCTCACCCAAGACCCCCGGGCAGCCGGTTTCCCGCCGGGCCACCCGCCCATGCACAGCTTCCTGGGCGTTCCGATCCGGGTGCACACCGAGGTCTTCGGCAACCTCTACCTCACCGAGAAGCGGGGCGGCGGCCCCTTCACGGACGAGGACCTCGCCCTGCTGCGCGTCCTCGCCGCCCAGGCGGGCATGGCGATCGGCAACGCCCGGCTCTACGAGACCGCGCGCCGCCGGGAGCGCTGGATCGACGGCGCCGCCGCCGTGACCACGACCCTGCTGGCCGGGGCCCCGGCCGCGGACGCCCTCAGGTGCGTGGCCGAACGGGCCCGGCTGCTGGCGGACGCCGCCGCCGGGGTGGTGCTCCAGCCGACCCCCGGGGGCGGCATGGAGATCGTGGCCGCCTCCACGCGCGGGGACGCCGGGGAACTGGTCGGCACGGCGATCGCCCCCGGCTCGCCGGTGCTGGAACAACTCCTCGGCGGCGAACCCGTCTTCATCGACGACTCGGCGACGGACCCGCGGATGACCACGCACGTCCGGGAGCGGTTCGGACCGAGCATGATGCTTCCGCTGCAGAGCGGCGGCCGGCTGATCGGCACCCTGGCCCTGCCGCGCGCCCGCGGCGGTCCCCCGTACGACGCGGTGGACCGGCTGCTCGCCTCGCAGTTCGCGACACACGCCGCGCTGGCCCTGGTCCTGGCGGACGCCCAGCACGACCGGGAGCAGCTCGCGGTGTACGAGGACCGCGACCGGATCGCACGGGACCTGCACGATCTGGTGGTCCAGCGGCTCTTCGCCACCGAGATGATGCTCGAAAGCACCCGGCGGCGCGCCGCGAACGCCCCGTCCGGAGACACCGTCGGCGACGAACTCAGCCGCGCCGTCGACGAGCTGGACTCCACCATCCAGGAGGTCCGGACGGCCATCTTCGCCCTCCAGCAGCCGCCGACCGACGCCCCGACGACCTTCCGGGGGCGGGTCCTGCGCGAGACGAACGGGGCCGCGGTCCTGCTCGGCCTCCAGCCGTCGGTGCACTTCGCGGGCGCGGTCGACGCCCTGCTGCCGGAGCCGGTGACGGGCGCCCTGCTCTCCGCCCTGCGCACCGCCCTGGCCGCGGCGCACCGGCGCGGCGAGGTCACCTCGGTGAAGGTGGAGGTGGAGGCGACCCCGTCCCGGGTCCGCCTGGCCGTGGCGGACGACGGCCGCACGGAGTCGGGGGCCCGGGGAACGACGATGACGTGGGAGTCGGCACTGTAGGCCGCCGCCGGCCCCCTGGGGCGGGCTTTCGGATCGTGTCGGCCGAGCCCGCGTTGTCCGGTGCCGTGCATCGCAAGGCGGAGGAGCTCCCCTCGTACCGGACGTACTGGGGAGCCCCGACCACGTCGCGAGGTGCGGTGCCGGGCAACGCGGGCCCGGCAAGATCCGGAAGACCCGCCCTAAGGCTGGCCCGGCCGGGTGGCGGCGCGGAGGGCGATCCGGGTGTTGGACTGGGCCACCCCCGCCTCCCGTTTCAGCCGGCGGAGCAGCGCGTCGAGGGCAGCGGGGTCGGCGGCCCGGGCGCGTACGAGGTAGTCGTGCTCGCCCGTCACGTGCACGACCTCGGTGATGCCGGACAGCTTGGCGACCTGACGCTCGAACTCCTCGTTGGTGGTGTCCTGGCGCAGGGTGACGTCGATGAAGACGACGAGCCCGCCGGCGGTGTCGGCCGCCGGATCCACCACGACGGTGAACCCGCGGATCACCCCTTCCCGGCGCATCCGTCGCACGCGGTCGGCGGTGGCGTTGGCGCTGAGGCCGACGCGGACGCCGAGGTCCCGGTACGAGATCCGCGCATCCTGCTGCAGGATGCCGAGGATTTCCCTGTCGAGGCGGTCCATACCGCGATTGTCGCAGTCGGGCCCGTTAATCGGGCTCATACCTCGGGAACGGGGGTCGACCCTCGCCGTATGAGCGAACTGATGACACCGGCCCTGGCGGGGGCGGTCGCGGGCCTGGGCGTGGCGATGCCGATGGGGGCGATGAGCGTGCTGCTGCTCCAGGAGGCACTGCGCAACCGCCGGACGGCGGCGGCCGCGGCCGCGGGCATCGCGGCGGTCGACCTCGGCTACGCGGCCCTCGCCACCGCCGTGGGCCCCTGGGTGGCCTCCCACATCTCCCCGGTCGAAGCCTGGGTCCGCCTGGCCTCGGCAGTCATCCTCCTGACCATCGCAGCCCACGGCCTCTCAAAAGCCCACCCCACCCCTACGCCCCCTGCAGCCCCGCCGGCACATCCGGCCCCGCCGGCAATTCCAGCCCCGCCGGCGTTTGAGGCGCGGGGTCCGGGGCGGCGCCCCGATCTTTCACCCGCGCCGGCGTTCGTCGCGCCGGAGCCAGGAGGGAACCCGAGATCCGGAACAGGCACAGCCACCAGCACCAGCACCAGCACCGGCACCGGCACCGGCACCACCCCGCGCCCCGTCAAGGCCTTCGCCCGCTACGTCGGCCTCACCGCCCTCAACCCCACCACCGCCCTCTACTTCGCCGCCCTCACCACCGCCCAGGGCGCCACCCTCCGCACCGGCCCGGCCGGAGCCGCCTTCCTCCTCGGTGTCGGCGTCGCCTCCCTCCTCTGGCAGCAGACGCTCGTCGCGCTCGGCTCCCTCGCCGGCACCCGCATCTCCGACGCCGCCCGCGTCTGGACCTTCCGCCTCGGCTACGGCCTGGTCGCCGCCTACGCCCTCAAGATCGCCTTCCCGCTCCCGTCCCTCGGCTGACCTCGCCGCACTCCTTTCCCCCTCCCCCCTTCGCCGACCTCCCCTTCCCCCCTCCCAGCCCCCACCGCCCGCCCTGCCCACCCGGCATGACACCCCCTAGGGTGACCCCGTGACGACGACCCGCCTCTCGGCCCGCGCGGCCATCGCCTCCGTGACCGACCCCGGCAGCTTCACCGAACTCCCGGTCCCCCCACGGGAGTCCACCCCCGACGGCCCCCTCGCCTGGACCGGCTACGACGCCTCCCGCGCCCGCGCCGCCGAGCGCACCGGCGAGCAGGAGTCCGTCGTCACCGGCACCGCCCGCATCGGTGGCCGCGAAGCCGCCGTGATCTCCTTCGAGTTCGGCTTCCTCGGCGGTTCGCTGGGCCGGCGCACCGGCGACCGGCTCGAAGCCGCGTACACGTACGCCCGCCGGCACCGCCTCCCCCTCGTGTCCCTGATCGCCACCGGCGGCTCCCGGATGCAGGAGGGCATGCTCGCGCTGACCCAGCTTCAGCGCGTGGCCCGCCAGAGCGTCCTGACCCGGGCCGCGGGGCTCCCGCAGCTCGCCGTGCTGCGCGATCCGACCACCGGCGGCGGCTGGGCCACCCTCGGGGCCGGGGCCGACGTCGTCCTCGCGCTCCCCGGAGCCCAGGTCGGGTTCGCCGGCTCCCGGGTGCGCCCGGCGGACGCTGACCCGGCGGCCTACTGCGCCGAAGGCCAGTACGCCGCAGGTCACGTGGACGCCGTGGTCCCCGCCGACCACCTGCCCGGCACCCTCGCGCAATGGCTCCGCGTGCTGGCCGCTCCGCGCCCCGCCGGGCCCGTCGAGCCCCCGGCCGCGCTGGGCGGCGTACAGCCTCCGGCCACCGGCTGGGACGCCGTCCGCCAAGCCCGCCACCCCGACCGACCGCGCGCGGAGGCGTACCTGGACGCCTATTTCGAGCTACGCCTGCAGCTCTCCGGGGACCGGGCGGGCGGTACCGACCCCGGCATGCTGTGCGGTTTCGGGCTGCGGGAGGGCCGGGCCGTCGCCTACGCCGCCCAGTGCGGCACGGCCACCCGTCCGGCGGGCTACCGTACGGCCGCCCGAGTCGTCCGCCTCGCGGACCGGCTCGGCATCCCCGTGCTCACCCTGGTGGACACGCCGGGCGCGGCCAACGACGCCGCCGCCGAGCACGCGGGCGCGGGTGCGGCCATCGCGGACACCTTCGCGGCGCTGGCCGCAGCGGCCGTTCCCGTCACCACCCTGCTCATCGGCGAGGGCGGCTCGGGTGGCGCCCTCGCGCTGGCCGCGCCGGGGAACACCTGGGTCACCCCGGACAGCTACTTCTCGGTCATCGCCCCTGAACTGGCGGCGGCCATCCTCAAGCGCCCCCCGTCGGCCGCCCCGGCCACGGCGGACCAACTCCGCATCCGCCCCCAGGACCTGGTCGCCCTGGGCGTGGCCCGAGGCATCGTCCCTCCGGCCGACACATAGGGCGACCCCTCGCCCAACGCCCCCTCAGCCCCGCCTCCCCTCCAGCCCCGCCGACACCCGTCCAGCCCTGCCTCCGCTGACAGCCCCGCCGGCGTTTGAGGCGCGGGGTCCGGGGCGGCGCCCCGGCAACGGCGCCGCACCCCACCCCGCACCTGCCCGACCCGGGCCCGTCCGCGAACCCGAACCCTGCCCCTGCCCCGGCCCCGGCCCCGGCCCCGCCAACGCCGCCGCGCAGGCACCGGCCTCTTCACGACCGCCCGGACCGGGCGAACCGCGCCGGGCTGGTCCCGACGTGCCGCCCGAAGTGCCGGGTCAGGTGCGCCTGGTCGTAGAACCCCGCCGCCGTGGCCGCCTCGGCCGGCCGCATCCCCGCCAGCAGCAGCCGCCGCGCCGTCGCGACCCGACGCCCGGTGAGGTAGGCGTGCGGCGGCAGCCCGTACGCCATGCGGAAGCTCCGGATCAGTTGCGTGGGATGCCACCTGACCCCGAGAGCACGCCCCAGCTCGGCCGCCGCCTCCTCCAGCGTGATCCCTTCGGTCACCCGCGCGTCGAGCAGCTCCCGCAGCCGTACGGCGGCCTCCCGGCCCGGCGGCCCGCCCGCCGGCGCCTCGCGCCCCGTCAGCCACCGGTGCAGCCGCTCCCGTACGAAGGCCAGCCGCGACTGGGCCTCGAGGGGATCCCGCTCCCCGAGCGCCAGATGCAGCCCGTGTACGCGCTCGCGCAGCGCGGGATCGGCCAGCATCGGGGCGTCGACGGCGGCTCCGGTCAGCCGCTCCGGCAGCACCGAGGTGTCCAGGTACAGCACGCGCTTGCGGAAGCCCGCCTCGGTCACGGTCCGCCCGTCGTGGACCACCCCGGGCGGGAGCAGGATCACCTGGTCCGACACCCCGGCGCCGTGCCGTTCCCGGTCGAGGGCGAAGTCCACCCGCCCGCCGTCCACGATCATCAGCGCCCAGGTGTCGTGCACATGGGCCGGGTACGCGTGCTCGGTGAACCGGGCGTGGAAGACCTCGGCGATGCCCGGCACCGACGGCTGCCAGGCGGACACGGTGCTGCGCGGACGTATCGCGGCCATGTCAGGAACGTACAAGACCGCCCGCGCGCGGGCCGCGAGGCTGTCCGCATGACGACACACAAGGTCAACATCTCCGAGAAGCTGGCCGGTTTCACCGAGCAGTGGGCCCCGCGCCGCATCGCCCGCGTCAACGACTACGAGGTCAAGCTCGCCCGGCTGGAGGGCGAGTTCGTCTGGCACACCCACGAGGACACCGACGAGCTGTTCCTGGTCGTCGGCGGCACGCTGACGATCCGCCTGCGCGACGGGGACGTGGTTCTGGGTCCCGGGGACGTGTACGTCGTTCCGCGCGGGGTGGAGCATTGCCCGGCGGCGCACGAGGAGGCGCAGATCCTGCTGTTCGAACCGGCCGGCACCGTCAACACCGGCTCCGCGGGCGGCGACCGCACCCGGGAGCCCGTGGAGGCGTAGCGCGGCGCGGTCCCGGGTCGCCACCACCGCCCCTGCCCCACCCGCCGCCGCCCGGAGCTCCCTACGTCACCCGACGCCTCCCGCGCTGCCCAGCGGTCCAGCGGTCCAGCGGCGACTAGGCCTGCGGGGACCGCGCGTCGTAGCGGGCGAAGTTGCGCCACCGCAGAGCGAGCAGACACAGCACCAGCGCACAGGCCAGCCCGCCGCCCGTGACGGCCGTGGCCGGCGAGGTCAGGTCGGCGGCGGTCCCGGCGAGGAAGTCGCCGAGCCGGGGCCCGCCCGCGACGACGACGATGAAGACGCCCTGGAGGCGGCCGCGCATCTCGTCGGGGGTCGCGGCCTGCAGCATGGTGGTGCGGAACACCATCGAGACGGTGTCCGCGCACCCGGCCACGGCCAGGAAGAACAGCCCGAGCCACAGGTTGCGGGTGAGTCCGAACACGGCGATCGCCAGCCCCCATGCGGCGACGGCGAGCAGGATCGCCAGCCCGTGCCGCTGGATGCGGCCCTGCCAGCCGGAGAACAGCCCGCCCAGCAGCGCCCCGGCGGCGATCGAGGCCACCATCAGGCCGACCGTCTTCGCGTCGCCGCCGTACCAGAGCACGGCGATGGCCGGGAACAGCGCCTTCGGCTGCGCCAGCACCATGGCGGCCATGTCGGTGAAGAAGGTCATCCGGATGTTGGGCCGGGTCCCGAGGAAGCGCAGTCCGTCGACGACGGAGGCCCTGCCCCTCGCCTCGTCGGCGCGGTCGGGCTTCATAGACGGCAGCCGCCACATCGCGTAGAGGGCGGCGGTGAAGGTCACGGCGTCGATCAGATACGCCGCCTGGTACCCCCCGACGGCGACGATCAGCCCTCCCAGCGCGGGGCCGACCATCGTCCCGAAGGTCATGGTGACGGAGTTCAGGGCGTTGGCGGCGGGCAGTTGCCCGGCCGGCAGCAGCCTCGGGATCATGGCGGCCCGCGCCGGCCCGGTGAGCGCCCCGCACACCGCCTGGAGCGCGACGACGGCGTACAGGAACCAGACCCGGTGGTAGCCGAGCAGGGCGGCCGCAGCGAGCGCGACCGACAGTGCGGCGGCGCCGAGGGAGCTGTAGAGGCCGAGCTTGCGCCGGTCCACGGTGTCGGCGATGGCACCGCCGTAAAGCCCGAAGACGACGAGCGGGACGAGCGAGAAGAGACCGACGAGCCCGACGGAGAAGCTGGACCGGGTGATGTCGTAGACCTGGAGCGAGATCGCGAGGGCGGTCATCGCCTGGCCGACCCAGGAGATGATTCCGCCGATCCACAGCCGCCGGTAGTCCACGGAGGCGAGCGGGGTGAGGTCGGCGAATATGCGCCGACGGGGGCGGGTGGGCTCGGCGGTACGGGTCACAGCGGATGATAACCACCGGCCCTGCGACGGCCGGGGCCCGCCCCGACGGCCGTCCCCGTGCGCGCCTCCCACTCCGGCCACGGTGGCCCCATCCGGCCCGGGGGGCGCGCCGCGGGTGACCCTTTGCCGGTAACTCGCCACTATCACCGGACATTTGACCGAATCGGCGTGCGCTCCTCACCTCGTGCTCGGCTCATGATGAAAAGACTCGTATGTCCAGGGAGGCGTAGTGATCGAACCTGGCAACAGCACCACGAGCACCGGCACCACCCAGAACACGGTGCGCACCACCGTCCCCCTCACCGTCGGCGTCGAGGAGGAGTTCCTGCTCGTTGACGCCCGCACCTTCCGGGTGGCCCCCGCAGCCCCGCTGGTCCTCGCGACGGCCGGCGGCCTGCCGGGCGAGCTGCACCCCGAGGGCACCCGCTATCAGGTGGAGATATCCACCCCGATCGCGCACTCGGCGGCCACGCTGCGCACCGAGCTCGCCGCGCTGCGGCGCACCCTCGGCCGGGCGGCCCGCACCCACGGCTGCCGGCTGCTGGCCGCACCCTCGCCGGTCGTCGCCGTGGAGGGGCCGCTGCACCTGACCGACGACGAGCCGCGCCAGCGCGAGCAGCACCGCCGCTTCGGCGCGCTCACCGACACCCTGGTCAGCTGCGGCCGGCACATCCACATCGGCACGCTCGACGTGGACACGGCGGTGGCCGTGTCCAACCGGATCAGACCCTGGCTGCCCACGCTCATCGCGCTGGCCGCCAACTCGCCGTTCTGGGGCGGTCGTGACACCGGTCACGCCAGCTGGCGGGCGATGGCATGGTCGGGCTGGCCCTCGGCGGGGCTGCCTCCGCACCACCCGTCCACGGCCCACTTCCGGCGCTCGGTGCAGACCCTGCTCGGCTCGGGGGCGGCCCTGGACACCAAGATGGTCTATTGGGACCTCCGCCCCTCCGGGCACTGGCCGACGCTCGAGATCCGGGCGCCCGACATGTCGCCGGACATCGACTCGGCCATCCTCCAGGCCGAGCTGGCCCGCGCGCTGGTGGCCACGGCCCTGCACGAGATCGAGGAGCGGCGCCCGGAGCCGGCGGTACGGGACGAGGTACTGCGCCTCGCGCGCTGGCGGGCGGCCCACGACGGGCTGGAGGGCTTCGGGCTGGACCCGTACACGGGCGCGGAAGTCCCCGCGGCCGACCTGGCGGAGGCCCTGCTGGACCTGGTCGCCCCGGAACTGGCCGCCTCCGGCGACCTCGACCACGCGGCCAAGAACCTGGCCCGCCTGCTGCGCGACGGTTCGGGCGCCCACCGCCAGCGCATGGCCTATGCCCGCCGCCGGGATCTGACGGACGTACTGCGCCATCTCGCGGACGAAACGGAGGACTTCTAGCTCGCCAGCGCCCCGGAACACGCCGAAGCCGCAGGTGCAATCGTTTCTGCACCTGCGGCTTGTAGTGGGGCGGGTGGGACTCGAACCCACGGCCGACGGATTATGAGTCCGCTGCTCTAACCGGCTGAGCTACCGCCCCTTCACGGCGTGGCGCGTACACGTGTGCGCGCCGTCTGCCGCAGCATAGCCGCTCATACGATCTCCTGCCTCGGATGCCTCGCATGATCGGCTTCGCCTGTTCAGAGAGACCGCGCTGAGGGCTGCCCGGTTCCCGGTCGGCGGTGGCAAAGAAAAGAAGAGGACCCCGTGGGGCCCTCTTCTTCTTCCGTGCTCCCCCGGCTGGACTCGAACCAGCAACCCTCCGGTTAACAGCCGAATGCTCTGCCAATTGAGCTACAGGGGACCGCGCTCCCCCGACTGGACTCGAACCAGTAACCTGCCGGTTAACAGCCGGCTGCTCTGCCAATTGAGCTACAGGGGATTGCTGCGGTGCATCGAACAGCCCACCTCCGGCCTTGCCGGGGGGCGAGTGCCCGTTGCGAGACATAGATTAGCGCAAGCAGGGGGGTGCTCCGCCAATCGGTATCGACAGCAGGCCGGGCACCACACGACGAAGGGTGGCAGGCATGCGGTACAAGGTCACGTTCGTGGTCGGACTGACCCTCGGGTACGTGCTCGGAAGCCGGGCCGGACGCGAGCGCTACGAGAAGCTGAAGAAGTCCGCGCGGGAGATCGCGCAGAACCCGGCGGTGCGCAACGCCGCCGAGTCCGCGGGCCAGACCGGGCGCGAGTTCGCCGGGAAGGCCTTCTCCGTCGTGAGCGAGAAGGTCGGCGACGCCGTACCGGAATCGCTCGCCGGGCGGGTACGCGGACTGCGCAGCCGGATCGGCGGCGGCGCCGACGACGAGTGGGGTACCAGCAACACCTGAGGAGTCACAGGTCCGCGCCCTGGGGCCCACGGGACCTGTGAGGTTCCGGGGGCTCCGGAGCGGTGGATACCGGCCCTGCGTGCGGCAGAATCCTCCTCATGGGGATAGTCGCCGGGCTGGACAGCTCTTCCGCCTTCACACGCATCGTCGTCTGTGACGCCGAGACCGGCGCCGTGCTGCGCCAGGGGTACGCGCCCCATCCGCAGCCCACGGGCGAACCCGACGGCGCGCACCCCCATGAGACCGATCCCCAGGCCTGGCTGCTCTCGCTCGGCGAGGCCGCCGGCGGCGGGCTCCTCGAAGGGGTCCAGGCCATAGGAGTCTCCGCGCAGCAGCACGGCCTGCTCCCGCTGGACCCGCAGGGCGGGCTGGTGCGTTTGGCCCTCGTCGGCAACGACAAGCGCGGGCAGGTCGCCGCCGCCGACCTCATCGACGCGTTCGGCGGCCGCCAGGCCTGGGCCGAGGCGGTCGGCTCGGTCCCGCAGGCCGCGCAGCCGATCGCGAAGCTGGCCTGGCTGGCCCGCACCGAGCCCGAGGCGGCCCGCCGGGTGGCCGTGCTGATGTCGCCGCACGACTGGCTGGTCTGGCAGCTGCTGGGCCGGCCGGCCCGGCGGACCACCGACCGCGGCGGTGCCTCCGGCACCGGGTACTGGTCGGCCGCCGCTGGATCCTGGCGCCCCGACCTGGTCGAGCTGGCGCTCGGGCACCGGGCGCTGCTGCCCGAGGTCCTCGGCCCGGCCGACGCCGCCGGGACCACGCCCGAGGGGCTGCTGATATCCGCCGGCACCGGCGAGACGATGGCCGCCGCGCTCGGACTGGGGCTGGGCCCCGGCGACGCGGTGGTCTCGCTCGGTGCCTCCGGTTCGGTGATGGCGGTGCACCACGAGGCGCTGTCGGAGCCGGGCGGGCTGATCACCTCCCTGGCCGACGCCACCGGCATGCACCTTCCGGTCGTGAACACCTCCAACGCCGTACGGGCCCTGCGCGGCACCGCCGAGCTGCTCGGCACCGATCTGGAGGGGCTGTCCGAGCTCGCGCTGAAGTCGACGCCGGGCGCGCACGGCCTCGTACTCCTGCCGTACCTGGAGGGTGAGCGGACGCCGAACCTGCCGCACTCCGCCGGAACCCTGTCCGGGCTGCGCCGGGACTCCATGAAGCCGGAGCATCTGGCCCGGGCCGCCTTCGAGGGCATGCTGTGCGGGCTGGTGGACGCGCTCGACGTGCTGCGCTCGCGCGGAGTCGAGATCCGCCGGGTGTTCCTGCTGGGCGCGGCGGCCGAGCTGCCCGCCGTGCAGGCCGCCGCACCGGGGCTGTTCGGGACGCAGGTCGTCGTACCGGCGCCGGCCGATTACGCGGCGCTGGGGGCGGCGCGCCAGGCGGCCTGGGCCCTCGGCGTGGCGCAGGGCACCCACACCCCGCACACCCCGCCGGTCTGGCCGGCCCCCGCGGCGCAGGTCTTCGAGCCGGGTGAGGAGTTCCCCGCCTGGCAGGCGGTGCGCCAGCAGTACATCGCGACGCGGGAGCAGATCCACCCCGGCGCGTTCTAGGTCCGGCCTGCCGTCCCGGGCGGGGCGTGTGGGCCGGGCCCCGCGCCGGGCCCCGCGCCGGGCCCCCGCTCACGCGGCGCATCAGGTCATCTGGGCCGCCGGTGTGCACCGGTCCGGAGGTCCGGGACCTAGGTCCCGGACCTCCGGGCTACTCCTTTTGACCGGCCTTTGCGAAATCGGGTGGGGATCGGAGGGCCGTTTGGCCGAAGATGGGTCGAACCCCTCGATCTTGCCGACCGGAGCCTGCGCGTGCTCATACGACTTCTGCGGACCCATCTGGGTCCGTACCGGAAACCCATCGCCGTGCTGGTCTTGCTGCAGCTGCTGCAGACGAGCGCGAGCCTCTACCTGCCCACGCTCAACGCGGACATCATTGACAACGGTGTCGTCAACGGTGACACCGGCTACATCCTGCGCTTCGGCGCCCTGATGCTCGGCGTCTCGCTCGTCCAGCTCGTCTGCAACGTCGGAGCGGTCTACTACGGCGCCCGCACGGCGGCGGCCTTCGGCCGGGACGTCCGCGCCGCCGTCTTCGACCGCGTGCAGAGCTTCTCCGCGCGGGAGCTCGGCCAGTTCGGCGCCCCGTCGCTGATCACCCGAACGACGAACGACGTCCAGCAGGTCCAGATGCTGGTGCTGATGACCTTCACCCTGATGGTCTCGGCTCCGATCATGTGCGTCGGCGGTATCGCCATGGCGCTCTCGCTCGACGTGCGGCTGTCCGGCGTCCTGCTCGCCGTGGTTCCCGTGCTCGGGATCTCGGTCGGCGCCATCGTCTTCAGGACGCGGCCGCTGTTCCGCCAGATGCAGGACCGCCTGGACACCGTGAACCGGGTCCTGCGCGAGCAGATCACCGGCAACCGCGTGATCCGGGCCTTCGTCCGCGACGACTACGAGAAGGACCGCTTCCGCGACGCCAACGCCGACCTCACCGGCATCTCGCTGGCCTCCGGCAAGCTCCTGGCGTACATGTTCCCCACGGTCATCGTGGTCGTGAACATCTCCAGCGTCGCCGTCATCTGGTTCGGTGCGATGCGCGTCGACAGCGGCGGCATGGAGATCGGCCAGCTGACGGCCTTCCTCGCCTACCTCATGCAGATCGTCATGGCCGTGATGATGGCCACCTTCATGTTCATGATGGTGCCGCGCGCCGAGGTCTGCGGGGAGCGCATCCAGGAGGTCCTGGACACCGACTCCAGCGTGGTCCCGCCCGCCGACCCGGTGCGCGAACTCGCCCGCCGCGGACGGCTCGAGCTGCGCGGCGCCGACTTCCGCTACCCGGGCGCCGAGGCTCCGGTCCTGCGCGGGGTGGACCTGGTGGCGCGCCCCGGCGAGACCACGGCGGTGATCGGCTCCACCGGAAGCGGCAAGTCCACCCTGCTGGGCCTGGTCCCGCGCCTGTTCGACGCGACCGGGGGCGAGGTGCTGGTCGACGGCGAGGACGTCCGCGGGCTCGATCCCGAGCTGCTGGCCAGGACGGTCGGCATGGTGCCGCAGAAGCCGTACCTGTTCTCCGGAACCATCGCTTCCAATCTGCGCTACGGGCGCCCGGACGCAAGCGACGAAGAGCTGTGGCAGGCCCTGGAAGTGGCCCAGGCCAAGGAGTTCGTCTCCGCGCTGGACGGTGGCCTGGAGGCGCCCGTCACGCAGGGCGGGACCAATGTCTCCGGCGGCCAGCGCCAGCGTCTGGCGATCGCCCGCACGCTCGTGCAGCGCCCGGAGATCTACCTCTTCGACGATTCCTTCTCGGCACTGGACTACGCGACGGACGCGGCGCTGCGCGCGGCGCTCGCCCGCGAGACCGAGGACGCGACCGTGGTCATCGTCGCCCAGCGGGTCGCCACGATCCGCGACGCCGACCGGATCATCGTCCTGGACGAGGGGCAGGTGGTGGGCGAGGGGCGCCACCACGAGCTGATGGCCGGCAACGAGACCTATCGGGAGATCGTGCTCTCCCAGCTGACGGAGGCGGAGGCCGCATGAGCGGGCCCGGAGGACGGATGATGATGGGGCCGGCGACGCGCTCCATGGACTTCAAGGGGTCGGGCAAGCGGCTGCTGGGCCAGCTCGCGCACGACCGGGCCAGGATATGGGGCATGGTCGCGGCGGTCGTCGGCAGCGTCGGCTGCGCGGTGGTCGGGCCGAAGATCCTCGGCGAGGCCACCGACCTGGTGTTCGCGGGGATCGTGGGGCGGGAGATGCCCGCCGGGACCACCAAGCAGCAGGCCCTGGACGGATTGCGCGCCAAGGGCGACGACGGCATGGCGGACATGCTCTCCGGCACCGACTTCACCCCGGGGCAGGGCATCGACTTCGGCGCCGTCGGCGTCGTGGCGATCTGGGCGCTGGTGGTCTTCACCCTGGCCGGCCTGCTGATGCTGGTCGCGACCCGCCTGTCGAACCACATCATGAACGGCACCGTCTACCGGATGCGCGAGGAGCTCCAGGCGAAGCTCTCGCGGCTGCCGCTGTCGTACTTCGACCAGCAGAAGCGCGGCGAGGTGCTGAGCCGGGCCACGAACGACATCGACAACATCGGCCAGACGCTCCAGCAGACGATGGGGCAGCTGCTGAACTCACTGCTGACCATCGTCGGCGTGCTCGCGATGATGTTCTGGATCTCGCCGCTGCTGGCGCTGGTCGCGCTGGCGACCGTCCCGCTCTCGGTCTTCGTGGCGACGAAGATCGGCAAGAAGTCGCAGCCGCAGTTCGTGGCGCAGTGGAAGACGACCGGTGCGCTGAACGCCCACATCGAGGAGATGTACTCGGGGCACAACCTGGTCAAGGTCTTTGGCCGGCACAAGGAGTCCGCGGCGGTCTTCGCCGAGCAGAACGAGGCGCTGTACCGGGCCTCCTTCAAGGCGCAGCTGGTCAGCGGCATCATGCAGCCGGTGATGTTGTTCATCTCGAACATCAACTACGTGCTGATAGCCGTCGTCGGCGGACTCCGGGTCGCCTCCGGCACCCTGTCGATCGGTGACGTGCAGGCGTTCATCCAGTACTCGCGGCAGTTCTCGATGCCGCTGACGCAGGTCGCGTCGATGGCGAACCTCGTGCAGTCCGGTGTCGCCTCGGCGGAGCGGGTCTACGAGCTGCTGGACGCGGCGGAGCAGGAGCCGGACGCGCAGGTCCCGGAGCGGCCGCAGGAGCTGCGCGGCCAGGTCAGCTTCGACAAGGTGGCCTTCCGCTACGAGCCGGACAGGCCGCTGATCGAGAACCTCTCGCTGACGGTCGAGCCGGGCCAGACGGTCGCGATCGTCGGCCCGACCGGCGCCGGCAAGACGACGCTGGTGAACCTGCTGATGCGGTTCTACGAGGTCACGGGCGGGGAGATCGGCCTCGACGGGGTGGACATCGCGAAGATGACGCGCGAGGAACTGCGCACCGGCATCGGCATGGTGCTCCAGGACACCTGGCTGTTCGGCGGCACGATCGCCGAGAACATCGCCTACGGTGCTTCGCGCGAGGTCACGCGCGCCGAGATCGAGGAGGCGGCGCGGGCCGCGCACGCGGACCGCTTCATCCGCACCCTGCCGGACGGCTACGATACGGTCCTGGACGACGAGGGCGCGGGCGTCAGCGCGGGCGAGAAGCAGCTGATCACCATCGCCCGGGCGTTCCTGTCGGACCCGGTGATCCTGGTGCTCGACGAGGCGACGAGCTCGGTGGACACCCGGACCGAGGTGCTGATCCAGAAGGCGATGGCGCGGCTCGCGCACGGCCGTACGTCCTTCGTGATCGCGCACCGGCTGTCGACGATCCGCGACGCGGACGTGATCCTGGTCATGGAGAGCGGCTCGATCGTGGAGCAGGGCACGCACGAGGAGCTGCTGGCGTCGGGCGGCGCGTACGCCCGGCTGTATGCGGCGCAGTTCGCGCAGGCGGTCGCCGAGGTCGACTAGGGCGTGTCCTGCCGATCGGACCCCTCCCGGCCTGATCGGCAGGACACCCAGGGCAGGACGGGGGCGGGGGCGCCCTGCGGGGCGCCCCGTCGCCGTCAGTCCAGGTAGCCGCGGAGCTGGTCCGCGAAGGCGTGGTCGCGCAGCTTGTCGAGGGTCTTGGATTCGATCTGGCGGATCCGCTCGCGCGTCACGCCGAAGATCCGGCCGATCTCCTCCAGGGTGCGGGGGCGCCCGTCGGCGAGCCCGTACCGCAGTTGCACGACCTTGCGTTCGCGTTCGCCGAGCGTCGACAGGACGGCTTCCAGGTGCTCGCGCAGCAGGAAGAAGGCGGCCGACTCCACGGGTGAGGCGGCGTCACCGTCCTCTATGAGGTCGCCGAGCGCGACGTCGTCCTCCTCGCCCACCGGGGCGTGCAGGGAGACCGGCTCCTGGGCGAGGCGGAGCACCTCCAGGACCCGCTCGGGGGTCAACTCCAGGTGGACGGCCACCTCTTCGGCCGTGGGCTCGTACCCGCGCTCCTGGAGCATGCGGCGCTGGACGCGGACGACGCGGTTGATCAGTTCGACGACGTGGACGGGCACGCGGATGGTCCGGGCCTGGTCGGCGAGGGCCCGGGACATCGCCTGCCGGATCCACCAGGTGGCGTAGGTGGAGAACTTGTACCCGCGGGCGTAGTCGAACTTCTCCACGGCCCGGATGAGGCCGAGGTTCCCCTCCTGCACCAGGTCGAGCATGGTGAGGCCGCGGCCCACGTACCGCTTCGCGACGGAGACGACGAGCCGCAGGTTCGACTCGATGAGACGGCGTTTGGCCATCCGCCCCATGACGACGAGCTTGTCGAGGTCGAGGGCGAGCTGGGAGTCGAGATCCGGCGTGCCGAGTTTCTCCTCGGCGAAGAGCCCTGCTTCGACGCGCCGCGCGAGGTCCACCTCCTCGGCGGCGGTGAGCAGCGGGATCCTGCCTATCTCGCGGAGGTACTGCCGGAACAGATCGGCGGAAGGACCCGCTCCGCCCCCGCTGTCGCTGCTGCTGCGCCTGCGCTGCACGGGCACCGGCTCGATCAGCTCCGGTACCTCGGGCTCTTCGTCCACGGCCTTGGCCTCCGAGGACTCGCTCACGTTCACGGTCAGGGTCCGGGTCTGCACGGGGGCGACCTCCAGGGCTCCGAGGACGGGGGCACCGCACTCAGTGTGGGGTACGACACATCGCGGCCACGAGGGGCGTGCGAGCACTTTCTGAGTCCGGTGCGTGACCGGATGGTTACCCCCCGGCGAGAACCCCGATGCGGATCGGACGCATGTCCGAGAAGATCGTCTTCATGTCCGAGTACGAAACCCATGTGACGGTGCGCTGTGCGGACGGGGCGGCCCTGGACCGCCTCGACGCCTGGGCCCGGACACGGGACTTGAAAGTCACGCACATCGTGCTGGCGCGGGGCCGGATGGTGTCCCAGCCGATGCTGACGCTGCGGGACCGCACGAGCCACGAGCACCTTGTTCCGCAGCTGCGGGCGGCCGGCTTCGACCCGGTCCGCGTCAAGGTGGAGACGGTTCCCTGGACCACACAGGCGCCGGGCCCGGGCGGCGGTTACTTCGAGCACCACCTCAAGCTGCGGCTGCCGGCGGATTTCGACCGCGCGGCCCTGGAGTCCCTCGTGACCCCGCACGGCGCCCACCTCTCGTGGAACGCCCGCCGGGTCCTGGCCGGAGGCGCGCACGAGCGGTTCGTCACCCAGCGGTGGCGGGGGACGGCGGCGGGGGCGATGCGGGCCTGCGACACGCTGGTCGCCGCGCTCGGCTCGGCCGGGTACGAAATCCGCTCGGAGGAGCGGGAGTTCGTCCTGTACGACAGTGACCTGTCGGTGGACGACGGATGGATCGAGGAGGGGGCGACGGCATGACCGGGACGAGTACGCAGGACGGGGCCAGGGACGACTGGAGGCGGCGCCAGCACGAACTGCCGCGCACCTCCACGGCCGGGCTGGACACGGCGGACACCGGCGACCGGGTCTTCGACCCTGCGCTCAAGCACTTCGCCGAGGGCTACCGGATCACCGACACGGCCGTGGACCAGGCGCTGCGCCCCGCCTGGCGGGCCGCCCGCCGGACGGCGCTCGACGTCGTGGCGCAGGGCGTCGCCCGCTCGGGCCGGGCGGACTCGCTCGTCCTGCGCGGCAGCATGCTCATGGCCGGGTGGTTCGGGGCGGCGGCGCGCGAACCGCACGACCTGGACTTCGTGGTCGTGCCCCAGGACTGGGGCATCGAGGAGCCGCGGACGGACCGGCTGCTGAGGGCTGTCGCGGAGGCGGTCGAGCGGGCCGCCGCCGAGCGGGGCGGGCTGGTGATGCCCGCCGACGCGGCGGTCACCGAGAACATCTGGACGTACGAGCGCGTCCCCGGCCGCCGCCTGGTCCTGCCCTGGTCGGCCCCGGGCCTGCCCGGAGGCCACGTCCAGCTCGACTTCGTGTTCAACGAGCCGCTCCCGGCGGCGCCGGAGCCGGCCGATGTCGCGGGGGTGCGTCTGCAGGCGGCCACGCCGGAGCTGTCGCTGGCGTGGAAGCTGGTCTGGCTGGCCACCGACATGTACCCGCAGGGCAAGGACCTCTACGACGCGGTCCTGCTCGCCGAGCGCTGCACGGCTCCGTACGAGCTGGTCCACACGGTCTTCCGGGATTCAGGCGAGTACTTCCCGCCGAAGGCGCCCCAGGACACCCCGGTGACCCTGGAGGCCTTCGCCGAGGTCAAGTGGGCCGACTGGGACACCTTCCGGGCCGACTACCCGGGGATCTCCGGCTCCGCCGAGTCCTACGCCGAGCGTCTGCTGGCCGCCCTGGCGCCGACCTTCGCGGATCGCGGCTAGGCCGGCTCGACGCGGACCGCGCAGACCTTGAACTCCGGCATACGGGAGACCGGGTCGAGGGCGGGATTGGTCAAGGTGTTGGCGCGGCCCTCGCCGGGCCAGTGGAAGGGCATGAAGACCGTGTCCGCGCGGATGGAGTCGGTGATGCGGGCCGGGGCCACCGCGCGGCCGCGGCGGGAGGTCACCGCCAGGGGGCTGCCGTCGACCGCGCCGATGCGGGCGGCGAGGCGGGGGTGGAGTTCCACGAAGGGGCCGGGAGCCGCCTCGTTGAGCTCGTCCACCCGGCGGGTCTGGGCACCGGACTGGTACTGGGCGACCACGCGCCCGGTCGTGAGCAGGAGCGGGTAGTCCGCGTCGGGGACCTCCGCGGCGTCGCGGTGGGAGACGGGGACGAAGCGGGCCCGGCCGTCGTCGGTGGCGAAGCGGTCCAGGAAGAGGCGTTCGGTCCCGGGGGAGCCCTCGGGGCAGGGCCAGAAGACGCCCTGTTCGGCCTCGATACGGGCGTAGGTGATGCCCGAGTAGTCCGCCGGGCCGCCGGCCGAGGCGCGGCGCAGTTCGTCGAACACCTCCTCCGGGGCGGTCGGGAAGCCCTTTTCCACGCCCAGGCGCGCGGCCAGTCCGTGCAGGACGTCCAGGTCGCTGCGGACCCCCGGCGGCGGGGTCAGGGCCCGGCGGCGGAGCAGGACGCGGCCCTCCAGGTTGGTGGTGGTGCCGGTCTCCTCCGCCCACTGGGTGACCGGGAGGACGACGTCGGCGAGGGCCGCCGTCTCGGAGAGGACGACGTCGGCGACCGCGAGGAAGTCCAGGGAGCGGATGCGGTCCTCGATGTGGGCGGCGCGGGGGGCCGAGACCACCGGGTTGGAGCCCATGAGGAGGAGGGCTTTCACGTCCGTGCCGAGGGCGTCGAGGAGTTCGTAGGCGCTGCGTCCCGGGGCGGGGAGGCTGTCGGGGTCGACGCCCCAGACCCCGGCGACGTGGGCGCGGGCCGCCGGGTCGGTCAGCTTGCGGTAGCCGGGGAGCTGGTCGGCCTTCTGGCCGTGCTCGCGGCCGCCCTGGCCGTTGCCCTGCCCGGTGAGGCAGCCGTAGCCGGAGAGCGGGCGGCCGGCCCGGCCGGTGGCCAGGCACAGGTTGATCCAGGCGCCGACGGTGTCGGTGCCCTTGGACTGCTGCTCCGGGCCGCGGGCGGTGAGGACCATGGCGGACTCCGGGGCGCAGAACATCGCCACCGCCTCGCGCAGCCGGGGGACCGGCACGCCGGTGATGCGTTCCACCAGCTCCGGCCAGTGGGCCATGGCGGCGGCCCGGGCCTCCTCCCAGCCCGTGGTCCGGGCGGCGATGAACTCCTCGTCCGTCCGGCCTTCCGCGACCACGAGGTGCAGCAGCCCCAGGGCGAGTGCGAGGTCGGTGCCCGGGCGCGGGGCCAGGTGCAGGTCGGCCTGGTCGGCGGTGCGCGTGCGGCGCGGGTCGATGACGATCAGGGTGCCGCCGTTGGCCTTGAGCTCGGTGAGGTAGCGCAGGGCGGGCGGCATGGTCTCGGCCAGGTTCGAACCGACGAGGATCACGCAGCCGGTGCGCGGGATGTCCTCCAGCGGGAAGGGCAGCCCGCGGTCGAGCCCGAAGGCCCGCTGGTGCGCGGCGGCGGCCGAGGACATGCAGAAGCGGCCGTTGTAGTCGATCTGCGAGGTGCGCAGCGCGACCCGGGCGAACTTGCCGAGTGCGTACGCCTTCTCGTTGGTGAGACCGCCGCCGCCGAAGACCCCGACCGCGTCCGGCCCGTGCGTCCGGCTCGTACGGCCGAGGCCGTCGGCGACGGCGTCGAGGGCCTCCTCCCAGGTGGCCGGTTCGAGCCGTCCGGCGTGGGTGCGGACGAGCGGCTCGGTCAGGCGCACCCGGGAGGAGAGCACGGCGGGGGCGGTGCGGCCCTTGCCGCACAGCGCGCCCCGGTTCACGGGGAAGTCGGCGCGCTCCTCCACCGTCACGCCCGCGCCGCCCGGATCGGGGCGCAGGTTCATCCCGCACTGCAGCGCGCAGTACGGGCAGTGCGTGGCGGTGGCGGAGTCCGGGGTGTGCATGGAGCCCAGCGTGCGTCGGCGGTGTTACACCGGCCGCCGCCTCGCGTTACGGGTCGGGGTGCTCTGCCTCAGCGCCGCCCGGCGGCCGCGGTGAGGATCCCGTCGCAGGGCGGGCCCGGGGCCCGCGGCGAGGTCCCGGCGCAGAAGGGAGTCCCGGGGCCCGCGGCGAGGTCCCGGCGCAGGAGGGAGCCCCGCGGCCGCGGTGAGGTCCCGGCGGCCGCGTGAGGACCGGCCCGGAGCCGCCCGGCGCCGCTGCCTGCCTCCCGTGCGGGGGGGGCGGCCCGGCGGGCGTCACCGGCCGGTGAGGTGTTTCACCGTCAGGCCCGCCGTCCAGCCGCCGTCGACCGCGAGCTCGGCGCCCGTCATGTATGCGGCGGCGTCGGAGAGCAACGCTTCCACCCCTGACGCTCGTACGGCCGACCGGCCGGCCCGCCGCATATGACTGATCGGCGTAGCCGACGCGGCGTCAGTGTGGCAGAGCGGCGAGCGCCTGCGACACCCCCTGCTCCTTCGGTCCCAGGAAGCGCGGGGCGGGCTTGAAGGCAGCGTCCAGCGCCGCCTTGCCGGCCGCGAAGACCTCGCGCACCTCGCCGTAGTACCAGGTGGCGTCGTGCACGTCGGCCACCCCTACGCCGTACGCGTCCAGGCCCGCCGCCTGGCACAGGGCGACGGCCCGGCGGATGTGGAAGCCCTGGGTGATCAGCACGGCCCGCTCGACCCCGAAGATCTGCCTGGCCCGTACGCAGGAGTCCCAGGTGTCGAAGCCGGCGTAGTCGCTGACGATCCGCGCGTCCGGCACGCCCTTCCCGGTGAGGTACGTGCGCATCGCGTCGGGTTCGTCGTACTCCTTGCGGCTGTTGTCCCCGGTGACCAGGACGACCTTGACCTTGCCCGTGCGGTACAGCTCGGCGGCGGCGTCGAGCCGGTCGGCCAGGTAGGGCGTCGGCCGCCCCCGCCAAAGGCCCGCCCCGAACACCACGGCCACCTCGGCGGCGGGCGCGTCGGCCGTGGTCCGCAGCCGGTCTGCGGCCGCCGCGTGCGTCCACGCCGCGGGCAGCAGCGCGAGCACGCAGCCCGCCATGACCACCTGCACCGCCAGCCGCCGGGCCCGTACGGTGCGCAGCGCGGCGGCCGTCCGGCTCCACGTGACTCTCGGCAGGCGCGGTCCGCGCATCATCCATCCCCTGGTGTCTCGGTGGCCGGTCCGCTGGTCAGGACGCATCCGGGGACCGCATGGTTCACCGGACGGCCCGGGTGTGAGGTGGACGCGGTCACCGACACCCGCGCCGGCCGGCCTGTGAGCACCCCGCAAACACCCGTGACCCGCGCGCAACGCAGCGGCAATCTCCGGCGCGCAGGATCGGTCCATGACGGAGCCGGTGCAGCCTCCCGAGTCCCCCGCCCTCCCCTTCGCCAGTACGGCCGACCTGCTCGGCCGCATCACCGTCCAGCTGGGCACCCAGCTCAGCGGCCTGCGCCGACCCGGAGTCCGCCCATGCAGCAGCAGCCCACCCTCGTCGCCGTCGCCCACGGCAGTCGTGACCCGCGCGCCCTGCACACCGCCCTCGCCCTCCTCGAACGGGTCCGAGAGCTCCGGCCCCGCCTCGACGTCCGGCTCGGCCACATCGAGCTGAACGAGCCCCCACTCGACTCCGTCCTCGGGGAGCTGCGCGGGGCGGCGGTCCTCGTCCCGCTGCTCCTCGGCCGGGGCTACCACGTCAAGTGCGACCTCCCCGCGGCCGCCGCCCGGGCCGCCCACCTGCGCACCCGCGTCGCCGCCCCGCTGGGCCCGCACCCGCTGCTCGTCGAGGCCCTGTACGAACGGCTCCTGGAGGCGGGCTGGACCCCCGGCACCGCCGTCGTCCTCGCCGCCGCCGGTTCCCGCGACCCCGACTCGGCGGCCGACACCCGCCGCACCGCCGACCTGCTCGCAGAACGCCTCGGCGGCGTCCCCGTGGTCCCGGCCTACGCCTCCGCCGCCACGCCGAGCGCCCCCGAGGCGGTCCGTGCGCTGGCCGCCCGCGGCCATCACCGGGCCGCCGTGGCCTCGTACTTCGCCGCTCCCGGCCGTTTCGCCACCCAGACCGCCGCGGCGGCGCCCGCCCTCGCGGCCGCTCCCCTGGGCGACCATCCGGCCCTGGCCCGGCTGCTGCTGCACCGCTACGACGCGGCCTGCGCCCGGCCCGCCGACACCGCTCGGCCGGAACTCGTCCCCGCATGATCCCGGTTTGTCAGTCGTTCCGGTTACCGTCTCTTCATGGAAGGCACCGCGCACGCCCCGGCAGACGACTTCTCCGACCTCTACGACGCGGCCGACACCGAGCGCTGGGCCGCCGAGCCCGACAAACGGCCCGGTCGGACCGCCTTCCAGCGTGACCGCGCCCGGGTGCTGCACTCCGCCGCGCTGCGCCGCCTCGCCGGGAAGACCCAGGTCGTCGCCCCCGGCAGCCGCTCGTACGACTGGGACGCCAGTCCCCGCACCCGGCTTACCCATTCCCTGGAGTGCGCCCAGGTCGGGCGGGAGCTCGGCGCCGCACTCGGCTGCGATCCCGACCTCGTCGAAGCCGCGTGCCTCTCGCACGACATGGGCCACCCGCCCTTCGGCCACAACGGCGAGGAGGCGCTCAACGAGTTCGCGAAGGACTGCGGGGGCTTCGAGGGCAACGCGCAGTCGCTGCGCCTGCTGACCCGCCTGGAGCCCAAGCGGTTCGTGCCCGACCCGGCGAGCGGCGAACTCGTCAGCGTCGGCCTCAACCTGACCCGGGCCTGCCTGGACGCCGCCACCAAGTACCCGTGGGCCCGCGGGGACCACCCCACCGACCCCGGGTCGGTGAAGTTCGGCGCGTACGACGACGATCTGCCGGTCTTCGAGTGGCTGCGCCGCGGCGCGCCCGCGGACCGCAAGTGCTTCGAGGCCCAGGTGATGGACTGGGCGGACGACGTCGCGTACTCCGTCCACGACTTCGAGGACGGCCTGCACGCCGGACACCTCCACCCCAACCTGCTGTTCGCCGAGCCCGAGCGCACGGCGATCTGGCGCGTCGCCATCGGCCGGTACGTCCCCGCCGACACCGCGCCCGAGGAGCTGCGGGCCGCCCTCGACCGGCTGATGGAGCAGGAGTGGTGGCCGCACGGGTACGACGGTTCGGCCGTCGCGCAGGCCCGGCTGAAGGACGCCACGAGCCAGCTGATCGGCCGTTTCTGCCTGGCGGCCGAGGGGGCCACCCGGGAGGCGTACGGCTCGGGCCGGCTCACCCGGTACGGCGCCGAACTGGTGATCCCGCGCGAGGCGCGCAACGAGTGCGCGGTGCTCAAGGCCGTCGCCGACCTGTACGTCATGCAGCGCGACGAGCAGGAGCGGATCCGCGCCGACCAGCGCATCGTCCTGGCCGAACTCGCGGAGGCGCTCAGCACCCGCGCCCCGGAGGGACTGGACCCGCAGTTCCGGGCGATCTTCGACGCGGCCCCGGACGACAGGGCCAGGAAGCGGGCGGTCATCGACCAGATCGCGTGCCTCACCGACGCATCCGCCCGTTCCCTGCACGCACGCCTCACCCGTCGCGCCCGACGCGCCGAAGGGTGAGCTGATCGAGCCACTCCCCCTTCACGCGGCAGGCTCAGTGCGGGACGCTCGCATGTGGTCGCATGTGGCGGAGAGGTTATGAGGAGGCATCAGGTGGTCGACGCACACCGGACATTCGTCATCGTCGGCGCAGGGCTTGCCGGGGCAAAGGCGGCCGAAACGCTGAGGTCCGAGGGGTTCACGGGGCGGGTGATCCTGATCGGCGACGAGCGCGACCATCCCTACGAACGCCCCCCGCTGTCCAAGGGCTATCTCACGGGCAAGGACGACCGCGAGAGCGTCTTCGTCCACGAGCCGTCCTGGTACGCGGCCGCCGACGTCGAGCTGCACCTGGGCCAGCCGGCGGTCCACCTCGACCGGGACGCCAAGAAGGTGGTCCTCGGCGACGGTACGGTCCTGCACTACGACAAGGTGCTGCTGGCCACCGGCGCCGAGCCTCGCCGCCTCGACATCCCCGGCACCGGCCTGGCCGGGGTGCACCACCTGCGCCGCCTCGCGCACGCCGAGCGGCTCAAGGGGGTCCTCGCCGGACTGGGCCGGGACAACGGTCACCTGCTGATCGCGGGCGCCGGGTGGATCGGCCTGGAGGTCGCCGCCGCGGCCCGCGGGTACGGCGCCGAGGTCACCGTCGTCGAGCCGGAGGCCACGCCGCTGCACGCGGTGCTCGGCCCCGAGATCGGCCGGCTCTTCGGGGACCTGCACGCCGATCACGGGGTGCGGTTCCACTTCGGGGCGCGGCTGACGGAGATCGTGGGCCACGACGGCATGGTGCTGGCGGCCCGTACCGACGACGGGGAGGAGCACCCGGCGCACGCGGTGCTCGCCGCGATCGGGGCCGCTCCGCGCACCGCGCTCGCCGAGACCTCGGGGCTGGCCCTCGTCGACCGGGAGCACGGCGGCGGCATCGCCGTGGACGAGTCCCTGCGCACCTCGGACCCCGACGTCTACGCGGTCGGGGACGTGGCCGCCGCCCACCACCCGGTGCTCGGGACCCGGCTGCGGGTCGAGCACTGGGCCAACGCGCTCAACGGCGGTCCGGCCGCCGCGCGGGCGATGCTGGGACGGGAGGTCAGCTACGACCGGGTGCCGTACTTCTTCTCCGACCAGTACGACGTGGGCCTGGAGTACTCGGGGTACGCGCCGCCCGGCGGCTACGACCAGGTGCTGATCCGCGGGGACGCGGGCAAGCGGGAGTTCATCGCCTTCTGGCTGTCGGAGGGGCGGGTGCTGGCCGGGATGAACGTGAACGTGTGGGATGTCACCGAGCAGATCCAGGCCTTGATCAGGTCGAAGAAGCCGGTGGACCGCGAGGCCCTGTCGGACCCTTCGGTTCCGCTCGCCTCGCTGATCGAGGGCTGACTGCGTGTCCCTCTCAGGCCGGGCCGCGGGCCCGGCCTGACCGGCCGGACGGGCCGCAGGGGTGCCTGACGGGTTTGCGTACGCCCGGCCGTAGACTTCACGGGTGGCAGGACGGATCAACGACGACGACGTGAAGGCGGTACGGGACGCGGTCCCGATCGACGCCGTGGTCTCCGACTACCTCCAGCTGCGCAACGCGGGCGGCGGCAACCTCAAGGGCCTCTGCCCCTTCCACGACGAGAAGTCCCCCTCCTTCCAGGTCAGCCCCAGCAAGGGGCTCTACCACTGCTTCGGCTGCCAGGCGGGCGGGGACACCCTCGACTTCATCATGAAGATCGACCACCTCTCCTTCTCGGAGGCGGTCGAGCGCCTGGCCGGCCAGGCCGGCATCACCCTGCGGTACGAGGAGGGCGGCTACACCGCCGGCACCAGCGGCCGCGGTGAGCGCATCCGGCTGGTCGAGGCGCACAAGGCGGCCGCCCAGTTCTACGTCGACCAGCTGGACGGCCCCGAGGCGGAGATCGGCCGCAAGTTCCTGGCCGAACGAGGCTTCGACCAGGCCGCGGCAGCGCACTTCAGCGTGGGCTACAGCCCGGCCGGCTGGGACCACCTGACCCGCTTCCTGCGCGGCAAGGGCTTCACCGACAAGGAACTGATCACCTCCGGGCTCGCCCAGGACAGCCGCAGCGGCAAGCCCATCGACCGCTTCCGCGGCCGGCTGATGTGGCCGATCCGCGACATCAGCGGCGAGGTGGTCGGCTTCGGCGCGCGGAAACTGCGCGACGACGACAACGGCCCGAAGTACCTGAACACGCCCGAGACGGCGATCTACAAGAAGTCCCAGGTGCTCTACGGCATCGACCTGGCGAAGAAGGAGATCGCGAAGACCTCCCGGGCCGTGGTGGTCGAGGGCTACACGGACGTGATGGCCTGCCACATGGCCGGGGTCACCACCGCGATCGCCACGTGTGGCACCGCCTTCGGCGGGGACCACATCAAGATCCTGCGCCGGCTGCTGATGGACAACGCCACGGCCGAGGTGATCTTCACCTTCGACGGCGACGCTGCGGGCCAGAAGGCTGCGCTGCGGGCCTTCGAGGACGACCAGAAGTTCGCCGCGGAGACCTCCATCGCGATCACGCCGGGCGGGATGGACCCCTGCGACCTGCGGCTCGCACAGGGCGACGCGGCCGTGTCGGGGCTGGTGGAGTCGCGGACCCCGCTCTTCGAGTTCGCACTGCGGCACATCGTGTCCCGGCACAACCTGGAGAATCCGGCGGGCCGGGCGGCCGCCCTGGACGAGGCGGCTCCGGTCGTCGCCCACATCAAGAACATCGCGATCCAGCACGAGTCGGCGGTCCAGCTGGCGGGCATGCTGGGCATCCGCGACGAGCAGTTCGTGGTCAAGCGGGTCGCGCAGCTGGCCCGCTGGGCCCGGGAGCGCGGCAACCAGCCCCCGCAGCAGGGCCGGGGCCGCCCGTCCTACGAGGCCGGCCCCCCGCCCGCCCCCCAGCCGGCCGGCGGCCCCGCGCTGAACCTGCGCAGCCCGGCCCACCGCACCGAACGCGAGCTGCTGAAGCTGGCCCTGCAGCGCCCGGCCCTGGTCTCCCCCGCCTTCGACGCCTACGGGATGGACGAGTTCACCGCCCCGCCTTACGCTGCCGTGCGCCAGGCGATCCTGGACGCGGGCGGCGCCTCGCTCGGCACCGAGGACTACCTGGCCCGCGTCCGCGCGGCCGCCCCGAACGACACCGTGCGCGCACTCGTCACGGAGCTGGCGGTCGAGGCCATCCACGCGAAGACGGTGGACGAGATCTACGCGGGGGTCCAGCTGGTCCAGGTGCGGCTGCGCGCCGTCGACCGCCGGGTGCACGAGATCCAGGGCACGCTGTCGCGGCTGGGCCCGCAGGCCCCGCCGGAGCAACTGGCCGCGGTTCAGGAGGAGCTGTGGGTGCTCCAGCAGTACGGCCAGCGGCTGCGCAACCGCGGCGCCGAGGGCCTGTGACCGCCGCTACTCGGCGGGCGCGTTCCGGCGCGTGAACCAGTCGCCTCCGGCGATCTCGGTCCCGGATTCCCGCAGGTCACGGGCGATCAGCGGGGCGGCCAGATAGACCCAGGCGCGGACCGGGGTGCCGTCGGGCAGTAGGGCCGGGCGGGCGATCCGGTCGTAGATGTTCCCCGGGCGGCCCGGGCCCCCGTACTCCTCCAGCCGGTCCAGCGCGGCCAGCAGTCCGCCGTACGCGTCAGGCGCCGCCGTGATCAGCTCCCCGACGACGGCCGAGCCCGGGCTGTGGACCGCGAACGGGTATCCGGGGCCGTCGTAGAGCGCCGCGTCCGGGAGGACGGCGGGCTCCTCCGCGGCCGTGCGGCCGCGCAGGAACAGGTCGTGGTTGACCTCGCCCGGACGCAGCGTCCCGTAGACGAAGAACGGGAGCGGAGCGGTCGGATCCTGCGGCCGTTCGACCGATGTCACGGGGCCCTCTCTCGGGTAAGGCGCAGCGGTCCGCCGACCGGCCGAACGTCCCGGCGTTCCTGCGCCCCACCACCGTACGCACGCCGGAACCGCCCCCCTCGGGCACCCCGGGCACCTCGGGCACCCCGGGCACCTCGGGCACCCCGGGCACCTCGGGCACCTCGGGCACCTCGGGCACGGTGACGCCACCGCCGCGTGCCCGCGGCCACCGGGGCCTCGTCTGCGGACGCCCCGGTCACCCGGACGGACCGGCCCGCCCGGATGGCCGCAAACACGCTATGAGCTGCAACGACGACCTCCCGAGGACCATGCGGGGGCGAACCTGACGGGACATCAGCAGGCGCGCGGCGGGCGGGCCGGGTTTCCTCGTAGACACGACCCCGTGTCTCCAGGAGTGTCCCCATGCGCCGACGTACCGCACACGTGCTGACCGCGACCGCGCTGACCGCCGCCGCGTTCACCGGGCCGGTCGCCGGCGCGGTGGCCGCGGTGGACCTCGGCATGGTGAGCTTCGCGCCCGGGGACTTCGCCCCGCTCGAGGTGTGGCCCAAGTCCGCCGCCTCCGGTGCCACCGTCACCGTGAACACCACCGCCTGCGGGCGCGGCAGTCACGCCGAGGGCGATGCCACCACGGTCGGCGGCGGCCGGTTCAAGCTGGTCCCCGGCACCCACAAGGAGGTGGTCGTGGGTCAGTTCCAGGTGGCCCGCGGCACCCGCGCCGGCACCTATGCCATCGGCGCGACCTGCGCGAACGGCAAGTTCGCCACCGGCGACCTGGTCGTCACCGAGCGCGGCCCGCAGGGCCACGTCAACACCGGGGTGGGCGGTGGCACGACCACCACCGACGACCCCGTCAAGATCGCGGTGGGAGCGGCCCTGCTGGCCGCGACCGCCGTCGGCGGTACCTGGCTCCTGCGTCGCCGGGCGAGCGGCACGCGGAGCTGACGGACGCCCACCGCGGCCCCGGCCGCGGTCCGACCGGTACCGTCCCCCGTCGCCCGCCCCGCGAGGTCCCCCCCGTTCGCGGGGCCGGGCGACGGCCAGTCACCCCGACATCGAAGCCGAGGGGGTACGCATGGGTGGCGACTTCGGTCGCGTCCGGGCGGCCGGCCGGCAGCCCTGGCCCACGGCCGCCGACCGCCCCGGATCCGGTGCGCGCTCCCCCAGCCGGGCCGCCCGCACCTCGACCGCCCGCCACGGGGGACTCGTCGCCCTCGCCGCCTGCATCGGCATCTGGCTCGTCACCAGCGGCTCGCGCGAGCCGGTCGGGCCTCCCCTGCCCTCCCCCGCCGAGGCCCTGAGCGCCGCAGGCGCCGTGGGCCCCGGCATCGACCCGTTGCCCGGCTCTCCGCCCGGCCGGATCCGGATTCCCTCCATCCAGGTCGACGCGCCGCTGACCGGGCTCGGCCTGGCGCGGGACGGCAGTCTCGAAGTGCCTCCGCCCGACCGGCCCGACCTGGCCGGCTGGTACCGCGAGGGCACCACCCCGGGCGCGACCGGCACCGCCGTCATCGCCGGGCACGTGGACGACTCCGCCGGACCGGGGGTCTTCTACGACCTGGGCGCACTGCGCCGCGGGGCGGCGATCGAGATCGCGCGGGCGGACGGCCGTACCGCCGTGTTCACAGTCCACGCGGTCGAGGTCTACGACGCGAAGGCCTTCCCCGACACCCGCGTGTACGGCCCTTCGGCGCGCGCCGAACTGCGCGTGATCACCTGCGGCGGCGGCTTCTCGCCGCGCACGGGGTACCGCGGCAACGTGGTCGTCTTCGCGCACCTCACCGGGACCTACTAGTGCGTCCCGGGGGCGGGACCGGCGGGGTCAGCCCCACTGTTCGAAGCCGAGTTTGACGACCAGCGCGCCCACCACCGTCAGCAGCACGCCGCGGACGAAGCCGCTGCCCTTCTTGAGCGCCATTCCCGCGCCGATCATGCCGCCGGCCAGGTTGAACACCGCCATCAACGCGGCCAGCTGCCAGAGCACCATGCCCTGGTAGGCGAACATCGCGAGCGCCCCGGCGTTGGTGCAGCAGTTGACGATCTTGGCGGTGGCGGAGGCGGTCACCAGGTCGAGGTGGAGCAGCGCCGTGAGGGCGATCACCAGAAAGGTGCCGGTGCCGGGCCCGATGAGGCCGTCGTAGAAGCCGATGCCGAGGCCGGCGAGCCCGATGGTGAGCAGCACCCGCTGCCGGCTGACGGGCGAGGCGGAGGGAGCGGTGCCGAAGGCGGGCCGGAAGAGCACGAAGCCGGCGACGACCACGAGGACCACCATGATCAGCGGGCGGAGGGCGTCCTTGCTGATGCCGCCGGCCAGGGCGGCGCCGCCCATCGAACCGAGGAGCGCGGCCCCGCCGATGCGGACGGCGAGCTTCACGTTCACCGGGGCCTTGCGGACGTACGTCACGGCGGCGCCGGCGGTTCCGACGATGGCGACGGCCTTGTTGGTGCCGAGGACGGTGGCCGGGTGGGCGTTCGGCAGGCCGAGCAGCAGGGCGGGAATGAGCAGCAGGCCACCGCCGCCCACCACGGCGTCGATCCACCCGGCGGCCGCCGCGGCCACACACAATACGATGATCATGGTCAATGAGATGTCAGGCACAACCTGACCCTATGGACCTGTCGGGCGCCGTATCCATCAATCCCCGAAAACTTGCGCAAAGGTTGAGCTTTGCCGGGCCGGCACCCGGTCCGGGGCGACCGGAGCCGCCGGATCCACGACCGCCGTGAGTACGGTCGCGGCCAGCACGCTGGCCGCCCCCAGCCCCGCCGCCAGCCGCCGCGCGGGCGGTACGGCGGCCAGTGCGGCCAGTGCGGCCCGCACCGCCGAGGGCCCGCGCGGCTTGCGGTGCCGGGCCGTCGCCGAAGCCGTGGGGCCGACGGGGACGGACAGGGCGACGTGCAGCGGGTGACGCATGGGGCGGCGACTCCTCGGGAAAGCGGGGAAGGGGCGAGGCACGAAACGGGGCGAGGCAGCGAACGGGGCGAGGCAGGGAAGGGGGCGATGCGCGGGAAAGAGCCGGAGCGCCCGGAGCGGACTCAGAAGCTGAAGCACTCGGAATGGATGCGCCCGGCCGGCACCCCGGCCCGCAGCAGCGCGCCGCGGGTCGCCTCGGCCATCCCCGGCGGACCGCACAGGTACACGTCGTGCTCCGCCAGCTCCGGCACCAGCCCGACCAGCGCGTGCGGAGTCAGCGGATCGCCCCCGGCCACCGCTGGGAAGTGCCCCGAGAAGTGCCCTCCTGCCGCCCCTGCCCCGGACGGCCCGAGCAGGTAGTGCAGCCCTGCCTGCCGCTCGGCGGCGATGGCCTCCAGCTCGGCGCGCAGGACCAGGTGCTCCTCGGCACCGGCCCGGTAGAGCAGGGTGATGTCCCCGGGGCCGCCGGGCAGCGTCTCGAACAAAGCCCGCATCGGGGCGATCCCGACGCCGCCCGCGATCAGCAGCACCTTGGGCCGGGTCCGCCGGGCGGCGGTCAGCGCTCCGAACGGCCCGGTGGCCAGGACCCGCGTGCCGGGGCGCAGCCGTCGGATCCGGCGCGAGTGTCCGCCGAGCCCCTTCACGGTGATCCGCAGGGCGTTCCCGCGGACCGGCGCGGACAGCGAGAACGGCAGGGCGGTGTGCCACAGCCGCCGCTGCAGGAACCGCCAGCGCAGGAATTGGCCCGGCTCGGCCCGCAGCTCCGCCAGGTGTTCCCCGCAGACGACGACGGAGACCACTCCGGGCCCCTCGGCCCGGACGTCCGCGACCCGCAGCCCGTGCCGCAGGGCCTGCCGTACGGGGACCACGGCGCGGTACCAGACCAGCAGGACGGCGACAGCGGTGTGGGCGAGCGCCCAGAACCAGTCGGCCGCTGCGAGATCGGGCCCGGCGAGCTGATGCCCGAAGGCGAGGGCGGCGGCGAGGTAGACCAGCAGGTGCACCCCGCGCCAGGTTTCGTGCGACACCCGGCGGCGTACCGCCCGGGCGGAGGTCACACCGACCGCGGCCAGGAGGACGGTCCCGGCCGCGGCGGCGGCGAGCGCGGGGTAGGCGAGCAGCTCCCGGACGGCGGAGACCACGTCGACACCCTCGTGCACGGCGTAGGCGAGCAGGGCGAAGAGCCCGTGCCCGAAGCAGAGCAGCAGCACGTACCGGCCGCCGAACGCGTGCCAGCGCGCGAGCCGGTCGGCGCCGACGCCGTGCTCGACGGCGGGCACCCGGGCCATCAGGAACAGCAGCACCAGCACCCCGTATCCGGCGAGCAGGCCGGTCAGGTGCGCGGCGGTGGCGAACAGCGCGTCGGGCCGGGCCGAGGGCCGCACCTGCGCCGCCCAGAGCAGGGTCACCACCCCCGCACCGCCCAGCATCCCGCCCCTGACCCGCACTGCCGCATCTCGCATGCGGATCACGCTAAGGGCCGCGGCGGCGGCGTTCACGGCCCTTAAGACGGCCTTGAGGGAGGCCTCACGGACCCTTAACCCCCGCGCTGAGGTCGGCGTTCCGTCCGGGTAACAGGAGCGATGCCGAGGGGAAACAGCGGCGGCGCACGCTCATGCCATGACCTCGGAACAGCGTGTGGTGGTGATCGGCGGCGGCCTCGCGGGCCTGCGGCTCGCGCAGCGGCTCGGCCCGGCCGCGGCGGTGACCGTGCTCGGCGAGGAATCCCACGTTCCGTACAACCGGGTCCTGCTCGCCGAGGTTCTCGCGGGCCGGTACGCGCCCGAGGTGACCGCCCTCCCGACGCCCGGCCCCGCGCTGCGGCGGGGAGTCCGCGCCGTCCGTATCGACCGCGCGGAGCGTGCCGTGCACTGCGACGACGGCAAGGTGGAGCAGTACGACACCCTGGTGCTGGCCACCGGCTCGAACGCGGTGCTCCCGCCGCTGCGCGGGCTGTTCGAACCCGAGGGGCGGGACCTGCCGGACGGCGTCCACGCGTTCCGCACCATGGACGACTGCCTGGCGCTCTCGGCGGCCGTACGCCCCGGGGTGCGGGTGGTGGTGATCGGCGGGGGCCTGCTGGGCGTCTCGGCCGCCCGGGCGCTCGCCGCGCGCGGTGCGCAGGTGGTGCTGGCGCAGCAGGGCGAGCGCCTGATGGAACGCCAGCTGGACGCGGACGCCTCCGCTTTGCTGCACAGCCACCTGACCGAGCTCGGCGTGGAGATCCACACCGAGTGCCGGGTCCGCGGCCTGATCACGACCGGTCCGCGTGCGGCTCCGCTCCTGGGGCTCCGCCCCGGATCGCGCGCCTCACACGACGGCGGGGCTGAAAGTGACGGCCTCGGCCGGCTCCAGCCCCTCCGGCGTTCGAGGAGCGGGGGTCCGGGGGCAGCGGCGCCGCGCCCGGCCTCGCAGGGAGGCACGCGCAAGGTCACCGGGGTCGAACTCGCCGACGGGTACCGGCTCGACGCCGACGTCGTCGTTCTCGCCTGCGGCGTACGGCCCCGCACGGGCCTGGCCCGGGCCGCCGGACTGGAGATCCGCAAGGGCATCGTGGTCGACGACCGGCTCCGCACCAGCGACCCCCGCATCCACGCCATCGGCGACTGCGCCGAGCACGCCGGCCAGGTGTACGGCCTGGCGGGCGCCGCCTTGGAGCAGGCCGACGCCCTCGCCTCGGTCCTCACCGCCGACGGCGCCCACGCCGGCACCGGCGCCCCCGCGCAGTACACCGGCACCCGCGCCCTCACCCGCCTCACCCTCAGCGCCGGCGGGGGCGACGGCCAGAACCAGTCCCTCGATCTCGCCGCCTTCGGCGACCCCACCCCCCGCCCCGGCGACGACGTGGTCCGCCTCGCCGACGCCACCCGCGGGACCTACCGGAAGGTCGTCCTGCGCGACGACCGCCTCGTCGGCGGGGTCCTGTTCGGCGAACTCTCCACCGTGGGGGCCCTCGCCCGCACCTGGGAGGGCGGGGAATCACCGCACGACCTGTTCCACCTGCTCACCGACGACGGAGGCCACTGATGACCGAGCCCCTGCCCACGATCGTGCTCATCGGGCACGGCATGGTCGGCCAGCGCTACCTCGAGGCACTCGCCGAGCGCGGGGTCACCGCCACGCACCGGATCACCGTGCTCTGCGAGGAGCCCCGGCCCGCCTACGACCGCGTGCACCTGACCTCGTACTTCTCCGGCAGTACCCCCGAGGACCTGTCCATGACGCCCGCCGGGTTCATGGAGCAGCACGACATCGCCCTCCACCTCGACGACCCCGCCGAGAGCATCGACCGGGCCGCCCGCACGGTCACCTCCCGTTCCGGGCGGGTGTTCCCGTACGACGTCCTGGTCCTGGCCACCGGCAGCTTCCCCTTCGTGCCGCCCGTCCCAGGCAAGGACGCCCCGGGCTGTTTCGTCTACCGCACCATCGAGGACCTCCTCGCCATCGAGGAGTACGCCAAGGGCCGCAGCCACGGCGCCGTCGTCGGCGGCGGTCTGCTCGGGCTGGAGGCGGCCGGCGCCCTCCAGGGGCTCGGCCTCTCCACCCGCATCGTCGAGTTCGCCCCGCGCCTGATGCCCGTCCAGGTCGACGAGGGCGGTGGCGCCGCCCTGCTGCGCACCATCGAGTCCATGGGGCTGACCGTCCACACCGGCGTCGGCACCCAGGAGGTGGTGACCGGCGAGGACGGCCACGTCAGCGGCATGCGGCTGTCCGACGGCTCCACCGTCGACACCGAACTGGTCGTCTTCTCCGCCGGCGTCCGCCCCCGGGACCAGCTGGCCCGTGACGCCGGGCTGAACGTCGGCGAGCGCGGCGGCATCTCCGTCGACGCCCGCTGCCGCACGTCCGACCCGTACGTCTACGCCATCGGCGAGTGCGCGCTCGCCGTCGACGGCCGCGTCTACGGTCTGGTCGCCCCCGGCTACGAGATGGCCGAGACGGCCGCCGACGACCTGCTGGGCCGGGAGAAGGAGTTCACCGGAGCCGACCTCTCCACCAAGCTCAAGCTGCTCGGCGTGGATGTGGCCTCCTTCGGCGACGCCCACGGAGCCACGCCCGACAGCCTCGACGTCGTCTGGTCCGACTCCCGCTCGGGCGTGTACAAGAAGCTGGTCGTCTCCCCCGACGGAGTCCTCCTGGGCGGGGTCCTGGTCGGCGACGCGGACTCGTACGGCCTGCTGCGCCCGCTCACCGGAAGCGTCCCGCCCGTCTCCCCCGAGCAGCTGGTCCTGCCCGCCGGGCTCGGCGCGCCCGTCGCGCTCGGCCCGTCCTCGCTGCCCGACCACGCGGTGATCTGCTCCTGCCACAACGTCACGAAGAAGGCCATCGCCGCCTGCGCCACCCTCACCGAGGTCAAGAAGTGCACCAAGGCGGGCACCGGCTGCGGCAGCTGCGTCAAGGTGATCGGGCAGCTGCTGCCCGCCGCCGCCGACAAGGGTCTGTGCGGCTGCTTCCCCTTCACCCGGGCCGAGCTCTACGAGATCGTCCGCACCCGCCGGCTGACCTCCTTCGAGCAGCTCCTGGACGGCCACGGCCGCCCGGAGGCCCGCGGCGGCAACGGCTGCGAGGTCTGCAAGCCCACCGTCGGCTCGATCATCGCCTCGCTCGCCCCGACCCTCGGCGCGAGCGGCTACGTCCTGGACGGGGAGCAGGCCGCCCTCCAGGACACCAACGACCACTTCCTCGCGAACATGCAGCGCAACGGCTCGTACTCGGTCGTGCCGCGCATCCCCGGCGGTGAGATCACCCCGGACAAGCTGATCGTGATCGGCGAGGTGGCCCGGGACTTCGGCCTCTACACGAAGATCACCGGCGGTCAGCGGATCGACCTCTTCGGGGCGAGCGTGGACCAGCTCCCGCGGATCTGGGCGCGGCTCGTCGACGCCGGATTCGAGTCCGGGCACGCGTACGGGAAGGCCCTGCGGACGGTGAAGTCCTGCGTGGGGCAGACCTGGTGCCGCTACGGGGTCCAGGACAGCGTCCGGATGGCCATCGACCTGGAGCTGCGTTACCGGGGCCTGCGCGCCCCGCACAAGCTCAAGTCGGCGGTCTCCGGCTGTGCCCGCGAGTGCGCGGAGGCGCAGAGCAAGGACTTCGGGGTCATCGCGACGGCGAGCGGCTGGAACCTCTACGTCGGCGGCAACGGCGGGGCCACGCCGCGCCACGCCGACCTGCTGGCCCAAGACCTGTCGGATGCGGAGCTTGTCCGCCTGATCGACCGGTTCCTGATGTTCTACATCCGCACCGCCGACCGGCTGGAGCGGACCTCCACCTGGCTGGAGCGGCTGGAGGGGGGCCTGGCGCACCTGCGGGACGTGGTCGTGCACGACTCGCTCGGGCTGTGCGCGGAGCTGGAGTCCCTGATGGCAGACCATGTGGCGCACTACCGGGACGAGTGGGCGGAGACGCTGGAGGACCCGGAGCGGCTGCGCCGGTTCGTGTCCTTCGTCAACGCGCCCGGCGCCCCCGACCCGACCGTGAAGTTCGTCCCCGAACGCGACCAGGTCAAGCCCGACCTGGCCGTCCTGACCATAGGAGGTGCCGTCCGATGACCGTGGAACTGCAAGTGGCGCAGGGCTGGCTGACGGTGTGCGAGCTGTCCGCGCTCACCCCCGGGCGTGGGGTCGCGGCGCTGCTGCCCGACGGGAGCCAGGCCGCGGTGTTCGTCGACCGTGCGGGGCGCCCGTACGCCATCGGAAACCAGGATCCCTTCACCGGGGCGCACGTGCTCTCGCGTGGACTGGTCGGGACCGTGGAGGGCCGGCCCTTCGTGGCCTCGCCGCTGCTGAAGCAGCGTTTCGACCTGGAGTCGGGGCGCTGCCTGGACGACGAGGAGGTGGCGGTCCGGACCTTCCCGGTGCGGACCGCGGCGACCTCGTGACCACGGTGCGGTGCGGGGCGGTCAGCCCTGGACCGCGGCCGGGTCCATCCACATGATCTCCCAGGTGTGACCGTCGAGGTCGTCGAAGGCGCGGCCGTACATGAAGCCGTGGTCCTGGGCCGGGCGGGGTTCGGTGGCCCCGGCCGCCAGCGCCCCGTCCACCAGCTCGTCGACGGCGGTGCGGCTGGCGGCGCTCAGGCAGAGCAGCACCTCGGAGGTCTTCGTCGCGTCCGCGATCTCCTTGTGGGTGAAGTCCTTGTAGCGGGCCTCGGTCAGGAGCATCGCGACGATGGTGTCGCTGATGACCATCGAGGCGCAGTTCTCGTCGCTGAACCGGGCGTTGAAGGAGTAGCCCAGCTTGCCCCAGAAGGCCTTGCTGGCGTCCAGGTCCTTGACGGGCAGGTTGACGAAGATCATGGTGGCGGACATCGAGGTTCCTCTTCTTCTCTCGTGTGGTGCTCGGTGCTTTCGAGAGGTAGACCGCGGGGGCCCGGGAAACTCATCGCTCCCGGCGAAGTTTTTTCGAGTTTTCTGCGTGCCCCGCGAAACCGCAGGTCAGGCCGCTGAACGCAGTACCAGCGCCGTCGCGGGAGCGCGAGATCGGCAGACAGACCTGCGACGGGCGACCGGCAGGCCGCTGCCATCCGCGCGTTGCCGGGCCGACGCGTGCAACACAAGGCCTTCTGGAGGGAGCGCCTCGACGCCCTGAAGTCTCTGCTGGAGGATTGAACGTCGAGCGGTCGCTCGTGCGTAATGAGGAGTTGGCGCCACGTCAACTGGCGCCCCCTAGGTTCCTCGACGCATGCGACCTCGCGGCCGGCCGGCAGCGGGGCCTTCCTCCCACAGGAGTGACCGTGGAACGTCGTACCTTCCTGCGCGGCGCAGTGATCGGTTCGTCGGCCGCCGCCTTCGGCGGCACGTTGATGCACGGGGCCGCCTACGCGGCGCCCGCCCAGCCCGGTGCCGGACCCTACGGGGCGCTCGGCGCGGCGGACGCCAACGGCCTCATGCTGCCCAGCGGCTTCACCAGCCGGGTGATCGCGCGCTCGGGCCAGACCGTGAGCGGTACCTCGTACACCTGGCACAACGCCCCCGACGGCGGAGCGTGTTTCGTCGACGGCTCGGGCTGGATCTACGTGTCCAACTCGGAGATCAACCCCTCCGGAGGCGCGAGCGCGGTGAAGTTCAACTCCTCCGGCACCGTCACCGGCGCCTACCGGATCCTCTCCAACACCCGGCAGAACTGCGCGGGCGGCAAGACCCCGTGGAACACCTGGCTGTCCTGCGAGGAGGTCAGCCTCGGCTACGTCTACGAGACCGACCCGTACGGCGTGAACGCGGCGGTGCAGCGCCCGGCGATGGGCCGCTTCAAGCACGAGGCGGCCGCCGCGGACCCGGTCCGCCAGGTCGTCTACATGACGGAGGACGAGACGAGCGGCTGCTTCTACCGCTTCATCCCGACCACCTGGGGGAACCTCTCCTCGGGCACCCTCCAGGTCCTCGTCGCCGGAACGGCCACCTCCGGCTCCTTCACCTGGCAGAACGTCCCGGACCCGGACGGCTCGCCGACGACGACCCGCACCCAGGTCTCCGGCTCCAAGAAGTTCAACGGCGGCGAGGGCTGCCACTACGCCAACAACACGGTGTGGTTCACCACCAAGGGCGACAACCGGGTCTGGCAGCTCAACCTCACGAACAACACGTACGAGCTGGCCTACGACGACTCCCTGGTGCCCGGCGGCGCGGCCCCGCTGACCGGCGTCGACAACGTCACCGGCTCCTCGTACGGCGACCTCTACGTCGCCGAGGACGGCGGCAACATGGAGATCTGCGTGATCACCCCGGACGACGTGGTGGCGCCCTTCCTGCGGATCACCGGCCAGTCCTCCTCGGAGATCTGCGGCCCGGCCTTCTCCCCCGCCGGCAACCGCCTCTACTTCTCCAGCCAGCGCGGCACGACCGGCAGCTCCTCCGGCGGCATCACCTACGAGGTGACGGGCCCCTTCCGCACCTGAGATCCGGCCCGCCGGCCCTTCCGGCCCCGGCTGCGTCCGAGTCGCCCCCTCACCTCCGGCCGGCGCTTGAGGCGCTCCCCCAGCCCCGGCGGCGCTTGAGGCGCAGGAGGCCCGGGCAGCGCCCCGATTTCAGCCCCGCCGGCGCTTGAGGCGCGGGGGCCCGGGGGCGGCGCCCCCGCAACGGCGCGGCACCGCACCACCGACCGCACCCCGGCAGGGACAACCCCGCCGGGGTGCACCCCGGTCACGAGGCCACCGCACCACCCTTGAGCAGCGCGGCCCCCAGCGGAGTCACGGTGTGCAGCACCGCGTTCCCCCGGCGCAGCGTGGTGACCAGCCCCGCCTCCCTCATCACGCACGCGTGCTGACTCGCGGAGGCCAGCGAGACCCCGGCCCGGCGGGCCAGCTCACTGGTGGTCGCCCCGTCCCCTATGGCCCGCAGCACGACCGACCGGGTGTGCCCGACGAGCTTGCCGAGGGTGCGCTGGCGCTGCTCCTCCACGGGCCGCGCCCCTTCACCCCCCGCAGGCGCCGAGGCGAGCTGCGCGGCGGCCGGATAGACCAGCACCGGCGGCAGCTCCGGGTCGTGCAGGGTCACCGCGGTGCGCCGGCAGAAGAAGGACGGCTGGAGGAGCAGCCCGCGCCCCCGCAGCCGTACGTCCCGGTCCACGGGGTAGTCGCACTCCAGTACCGGGGCCCGCCAGCGCAGCATCGGCGGCAGCGAGGCCAGCAGCTCGTCCGCGCCCCCGTCCAGCAGGGCCCGGCCGCGCGCGGCCCGCTCGGCCTCGATCTGGGCCTGGATGTGCGTCCAGTACGGCTCGACGGCCGCCCGGTGGTACGCGCGCAGCTCGCCCAGCAGCCTCGGCAGGTGCTTGGCACCGTCGTCCATGAACTCCCGGAGCCGCGGCGTCATCGGCGCACCGGCGCCCAGCAGCTGCAGCTCGTGCCGCATGCGGTCGGGACGGATCCCGCGCAGCGCGTCGAGGCCCACGTCCCACCCGTACTGCCCCTCCACAGGGGTCAGGAAATCAGGGAAATAACCACGGCTCGGTATGAGCATACCGAGCGTGCGTGTTTCACTATTCAACCTGCTCCGGGTTTCCGTCCGCCATTCACCGAACAACCGGGCGTCGCGCCGGTCTCTTAAGCGGTGAAAGCTGAGAATCGTTTCCCACAACGCATCGGGACGCCCTGCCATCCGTACGCGTGCCAGGTCCACTCCAGTGAAATGGATACGCAGCACCGAACCCCCACCTGTGCAACCGCAATCCCCCCGCCTCATGAGTATGCACGCCGTCACACGTGGTCACCACGCCCTTTCGGCCACAGTTGAAACCCCTTTCGGCAGAGGCGTGACAACCGAAATCCTGTACTCCGCCGGGCACACTCCGATGCGACCGAAACGCTCCGCGAAGGCCGTGGGGGGCTTTGCGGGGCCTGGCGGTCGGTCGCACCGGGAAGCGCCGACGTGCCCGGCAGAATGACAGCGGCGGTGGACGGGTGGGGATCCGTCCACCGCCTGCTGGCGTAAAGATTTGTTGAACGCGCAAAATAGGCGCGCCCGCCACCGGGCAGTCAGGGAACCCGGGGGCAGGCGCGGTCTATGGGGCCCCTGGTGGGGCCGGGGGGTCAGCGGCTGTCACTGCCCTTCGCCTCGGCGGCCGCGCGACCGGCCTCCAGGCGCGCCACCGGAATCCGGAAGGGCGAGCAGGAGACGTAGTCGAGGCCGACCTCGTGGAAGAAGTGGACGGACTCGGGGTCGCCGCCGTGCTCACCGCAGACGCCGAGCTTGAGGTCGGGGCGGGTGGCCCGGCCGGCCTGGACGGCGCTGCGGACGAGGGCGCCGACGCCGTCCTTGTCGATGGTCTCGAAGGGCGAGACCCCGAAGATGCCCTTCTCCAGGTACGCGGTGAAGAAGCTGGCCTCGACGTCGTCGCGGGAGAAGCCCCACACCGTCTGGGTCAGGTCGTTCGTGCCGAAGGAGAAGAACTGCGCGGCCTCGGCGATCTGGTCGGCGGTCAGGGCGGCGCGCGGCAGCTCGATCATCGTGCCGATGGTCAGCTTGAGGTTCGTGCCGGTGGCCGCCTCGACCTCGGCGATGACCTGGTCGGCCTCGTCGCGGACGATCTCCAGCTCCTGGACGGTGCCCACGAGCGGGACCATGATCTCGGCGCGCGGGTCGCCCTTGGCGTTCTTGCGCTCGGCCGCCGCCTCGGCGATCGCCCGGACCTGCATCTTGAACAGGCCGGGGATGACCAGGCCGAGGCGCACGCCGCGCAGACCCAGCATCGGGTTCTGCTCGTGCAGCTTGTGCACGGCCTGGAGCAGGCGCAGGTCGTTCTCGTTCGCGTCCTTGCGGGACTCGGCGAGGGCGACGCGCACCGACAGCTCGGTGATGTCGGGCAGGAACTCGTGCAGCGGCGGGTCGAGCAGGCGCACGGTGACGGGCAGGCCGTCCATCGCCTCGAACAGCTCGACGAAGTCCTTCTTCTGCAGCGGCAGGAGGGCACTGAGTGCCTCGTCGCGCTCGCCGTCGGTGTCGGCGAGGATCAGTCGCTCCACCAGTTCACGGCGCTCGCCGAGGAACATGTGCTCGGTGCGGCACAGGCCGATGCCCTGGGCGCCGAAGCGGCGGGCGCGCAGCGCGTCCTCGGCGTTGTCGGCGTTGGCGCGCACGCGCAGGCGGCGGACGCGGTCCGCGTAGGCCATGATCCGGTGCACGGCGGCGACGAGCTCGTCGGCGTCGTCGGCGCCGGCGTGCATGCGGCCCTCGAAGTACTCGACGACCGGGGAGGGTACGACGGGTACCTCACCGAGGTAGACCTTGCCGGTGGAGCCGTCGATGGAGACGACGTCGCCCTCTTCGATGACCGTTTCGCCGACCGTCATACGGCGGCGCTTGGTGTCGACGTCGAGCTCCTCGGCGCCGCAGACACAGGTCTTGCCCATGCCGCGGGCGACGACGGCCGCGTGCGAGGTCTTGCCGCCGCGCGAGGTCAGGATGCCCTCGGAGGCGATCATGCCGTCCAGGTCGTCGGGGTTGGTCTCGCGGCGGATCAGGATGACCTTCTCGCCGGAGCGGGACCACTTGACGGCCGTGTAGGAGTCGAAGACGGCCTTGCCCACCGCCGCACCCGGGGAGGCGGCGATGCCGCGGCCGAGCAGCTCGGTCTTCGCGCTCTCGTCGAAGCGCGGGAACATCAGCTGCGCGAGCTGGTGGCCGGTGACGCGCTGCAGGGCCTCCGCCTCGTCGATGAGGCCCTGGTCGACGAGCTGGGTGGCGATGCGGAAGGCGGCGCCGGCGGTGCGCTTGCCGACGCGGGTCTGGAGCATCCACAGCTGGCCGCGCTCGATGGTGAACTCGATGTCGCAGAGATCCTTGTAGTGGTTCTCCAGCGTCGTCATGATCGTCATGAGCTGGTCGTACGAGGCCTTGTCGATGGCCTCCAGGTCCGCGAGCGGCACGGTGTTGCGGATGCCCGCGACGACGTCCTCGCCCTGGGCGTTCTGCAGGTAGTCGCCGTAGACGCCCGCGTGGCCGCTGGCGGGGTCGCGGGTGAAGGCGACGCCGGTGCCGGAGTCGGGGCCCAGGTTGCCGAAGACCATGGAGCAGATGTTGACCGCGGTGCCCAGGTCGCTCGGGATGCGCTCCTGACGGCGGTAGAGCTTGGCGCGGTCGGTGTTCCACGAGTTGAAGACGGCCTCGACGGCGAGGTCCATCTGCTCGCGGGCGTCCTGCGGGAACTCGCGGCCGGCTTCCTTGGCCACGATCTTCTTGAAGACCTTGACCAGCTTCTTCAGGTCGGCGGCGTCGAGGTCGGTGTCGACGGTGACCTTCTTGGCGGCCTTGGCCTCGTCGAGGGCGTCCTCGAAGAGCTCGCCCTCGACGCCGAGGACGGTCTTGCCGAACATCTGGATGAGGCGGCGGTACGAGTCCCACGCGAAGCGCTCGTCACCGGCCTGGGAGGCAAGGCCGGTCACCGACTCGTCGGAGAGACCGATGTTCAGGACGGTGTCCATCATGCCGGGCATCGAGAACTTGGCACCGGAGCGAACGGAGACCAGCAGCGGGTCGTCCGACTGTCCGAGCTTCTTGCCCATCTTCGCCTCGAGGGCGGCAAGGTGGGCGCTGACCTCGTCGCGCAGCTCGGCCGGGGCCGTGCCGCTCTCGAGGTAGACCTTGCAGGCCTCGGTGGTGATGGTGAAGCCGGGAGGGACCGGCAGACCCAGGTTGGTCATCTCGGCGAGGTTGGCTCCCTTGCCGCCGAGAAGGTCCTTGAGGTCGCGGTTGCCCTCGGTGAAGTCGTAGACGAACTTCTGATCTTTGTTTTCCGACACGGGTCTCGACTCCTCGAGGCTCGGTGGCTGCCCTGACGGCCAGGAACATACCCAGATCGAAGGCTTCTGGGTACGTCCACTTGGTCGTCATGCGGCTGTAACCACCCGTGCGCCAGCAGATCGAAAGTAACTCATGGGTCATCAGAAAGCCTGATCAGCATTCACATCCCGAAGCGAGAGGCCCGTTTTGAGGCCTGACCAAGCTCGGATGAGCGATCATCGATCTATTTGCGTTCAAGTATTGAACGCACAAAGGGTGGCACCCAGTGCCACCCTTTGAAAGTCTTACCCGTGACTTCAGTGCTCATCTGAGCGAAACCCTTCCCATGCGTGGCGTATATCACGCACGACGGAGGGCGATTTGTCAGCCTCCGGAGGTGTCCAGTTCTGCGTCCTCGCTCACGCCGGCGCAGTCGTACGGGTCCTTCAACCAGCCGTCCGGCAGGACAACCCGGTTGTTTCCGGACGTCCGGCCGCGCGGGCCGTCGGCGCTGTCGGGCCATCCCTGATCCAGATCCAGCTCGCTCAGATGAGCGTCCAGCTCGGCGAGCGAAGAGGTGACCGCGAGCTTCCCCCGCATCTGCGACCCGACCGAGAAGCCCTTGAGGTACCAGGCCACGTGCTTACGGAAGTCGATCACCCCGCGCGCCTCGTCGCCGATCCACTCCCCCAGCAGCTGTGCATGGCGGAGCATGGTGGCCGCGACCTCGCGCAGCGCGGGCTTGTGGAAGTCCTGGGGCCGCCCCTCGAAGGCCGCCACCAGGTCGTTGAACAGCCACGGCCGCCCCAGGCAGCCGCGCCCCACGACCACGCCGTCGCAGCCGGTCTCCCGGACCATGCGCAGCGCGTCCTCCGCACACCAGATGTCGCCGTTGCCGAGCACCGGGATCTCCGGCACGTGCTCCTTGAGCCGCGCGATGGCGTCCCAGTCGGCGGTGCCGCCGTAGTGCTGGGCGGTGGTGCGGCCGTGCAGGGCTATGGCGGTGACCCCCTCCTCGACGGCGATCCGGCCGGCGTCGAGATAGGTGAGGTGGTCGTCGTTGATGCCCTTGCGCATCTTCATGGTGACCGGCAGGTCCCCCGCGCCGCCGACGGCCTCGCGCAGGATCGCGCGCAGCAGGTTGCGCTTGTACGGGAGGGCCGATCCGCCGCCCTTGCGGGTGACCTTGGGGACCGGGCAGCCGAAGTTGAGGTCGATGTGGTCGGCGCGGTCCTCTTCGACGATCATGCGGACCGCCTTGCCGACCGTCGCCGGGTCGACCCCGTACAGCTGAATCGAGCGAGGCTTCTCCGTCTCGTCGAAGTGGATCAGCTGCATGGTCTTCTCGTTGCGCTCGACCAGGGCGCGCGTCGTGATCATCTCGCTCACGAACAGCCCCTTGCCGCCCGAGAACTCGCGGCACAGGGTACGGAACGGGGCATTGGTGATACCGGCCATGGGTGCGAGCACCACCGGGGGCTGCACGGTGTGCGGGCCGATCGCGAGAGGCGGGGGGAGCGTGGTCATCCGCCCATTGTCCCGCATGCCGAGGGGGTGGGGCGGACGTAGCATCGGCGGCATGATCGAGCCGAGTCACCGGCAGCGCATGCTCGTCCTGGCGATCTGCTGCATGAGCCTGCTGATCGTCAGCCTCGACAACACCGTGCTCAACGTCGCGCTGCCCTCGATGCGCCGGGATCTCGACGCGTCGGTCGCGGGGCTGCAGTGGACCATCGACGCGTACACCCTCGTCCTGGCCTCGCTGCTGATGCTCGCGGGCTCCACGGCCGACCGGATCGGCCGCCGCAAGGTGTTCGTGGCGGGTCTGGTGGCCTTCACCGCCGGCTCCCTGCTGTGCTCGCTCGCCCCCAGCCTGGAGTGGCTCATCGTCTTCCGGATGGTCCAGGCCGTCGGCGGCGCGATGCTCAACCCGGTGGCGATGTCGATCATCACGAACACTTTCACCGATCCCGCCGAACGGGCCCGGGCGATCGGCGTGTGGGGCGCGGTCGGCGGTGTCTCCATGGCCGCGGGCCCCCTGATCGGCGGCGTCCTCGTGGACACCGTGGGCTGGCGCTCGATCTTCCTGATCAACCTGCCGATCGGCCTGGCGGCGCTCGTGCTGACCCTGCGCCACATCCCCGAGTCCCGGGCGGCCCGGCCGCGCCGCCCGGACCCGGTGGGGCAGCTGCTGGTCATGGGCCTGCTCGGCAGTCTCACGTACGGGATCATCGAGGCGCCGACCGCCGGCTGGCACTCGCCGCTGATCATGGGCTGCGCCGTGGTGGCCGTCGGCTCGCTCGTGGGACTGCTGGTCTACGAGCCCCGGCGCGGGGACCCGCTGATCGATCTGCGGTTCTTCCGGAGCGCGCCCTTCAGCGGGGCGACCGTGATCGCGATCAGCGCCTTCGCCGGCCTGGCCGGCTTCCTCTTCCTGAACACGCTGTACCTCCAGGACGTGATGGGGCTCAGCGCCCTGAACGCCGGGCTCTACATGCTGCCGATGGCGGCGCTGACCGTCCTGTTCGCGCCGCTGGCGGGGCGGCTGGTGGGCAGCCGGGGGCCCAGGATCTGCCTGCTGATCGCGGGCGTCGCGATGGCGGGCAGCGGGCTGCTGTTCGCCCTGTTCGAGGCCGAGACGTCCGCCCCGCTCCTGTTCACGGGGTACGTGCTGTTCGGGCTCGGCTTCGGCATGGTGAACGCGCCGATCACCAATACGGCGGTGTCCGGGATGCCGCGGTCCCAGGCGGGTGTCGCGGCGGCCATCGCCTCCACCAGCCGGCAGACCGGCGGCACGCTGGGCGTCGCGGTCATCGGCTCCGTCCTCGCGGCCGGCCTGGCGGGCGGCGGCGACTTCTCCTCGGCGGCTCAGCCCGCCTGGTGGATCATCACGGTCTGCGGCGCGCTCGTCCTGATCGTGGGCGCGGCGACGAGCGGCAGCTGGGCCCGTGCGACGGCGGAGCGCACGGCCCGCACCCTGGAGGAGCCGGTCAGCCCGTCCGCGGCGGCGGGGTCCCCGCGCGCCTGACCGTGTGGTCGTCGGCTCCGCGTGCGTGGGCCGTGCACGGATGGGCCACGCGGTCGTGCGCTACGGGTCGTGGGCTACGCGGTCTTGGGGTGCGGGGTCGTGACCTACGCGGTCTCGGGGTACGGGGTCGAAGGCTCTCAGGGACGGGCGACGCGACCGGGGGCCCCGCAGTCGTGGGCTATGCGACCGTCCGCCACGCGTGCCTCCTACTCGTCGCAGCTGAAGTCCTCCGCCGAGGTGTTGACCCGGTCGAGGAGGCCGCGCAGGAGGTCGCGCTCGTGGTCCGACAGCCCCGCGAAGATGCCGCTCTCGACGTCGTCGAGGGCGGCGTTCGTCTTGCCGAGGGCGGCTTCCCCGGCGTCGGTGATGGCCACGTTGTGGCGGCGGCGGTCGGCCTGGTCCCGGCGGCGTTCGGCCAGACCTTCGCCCTCCAGGTCGTTCAGGATCCCGACGAGGACGCTCGGGTCCACCTCCAGCCGCTCGGCGAGCGCCCGCTGGCTGATCGGGCCGCCCTCCAGGTGCATCAGCGTCATCGCGTGGCGCGGCGTGAGCCCGGCCGCGCTGAGCGCCCTCTTCATCCGGGTCTGGGTGACCGATCCGTGCCAGGCCAGCAGCAGGCCCAGCCGCTGCGGCGGGTGCGAACCGTCCTGATCTGCCGTCATGGTCCACATCGTAGCAATCGAGAAATGATTGCGCCGGGCATATCGTTGATGCTATTCAATGGTTTTACATTATCGACCGTTGGGGTTCTTCATGTTCATGGCCTACACCGTGGTCGGCGGCCTGCTCGCCCTCGTCCTCACCGCCTCCGCCACCTTCACCCTCCAGCGCAACGACCAGATCGTCGCGAGCATGCAGAAGGTCCGGGTCCCGGACTCCTGGCTGCCGCGCCTGGCCGGCCTCAAGGCCGCCGGCGCGATCGGCCTGATCGCAGGCCTCTGGGTGACTCCGCTCGGTGTCGCGGCCGCCGCCGGCGTGACCCTCTACTTCGTCGGCGCCGTCATCAGCCACCTCCGGGTCAAGGACTACGAGCTCGCGCCGGCGGCCGTTCTCACCCTGGTCGCGGCGGCGGCCCTGGTCCTGCGGATCCTCTCCTGACACGGACGGATGACAGATATTGAAATCTGTCATCCGTCATGTCATTCTCGTTCCATGACGACGAACGAGAGCATCCGCACACCCGCGACCGACACCCGCCGCACCCTCGGCAGCACCGGCCCCTCCGTCTTCCCGCTGGGGCTGGGCTGCATGGGGATGTCCGCCCTCTACGGAGAGGCCGACCGCGCCGAGTCCATCGCGACGATCCACGCCTACCTGGACGCCGCCCCCGAGGGTGTGCACACGCTGCTCGACACCGGCGACTTCTACGGCATGGGCCACAACGAACTGCTGATCAGCGAAGCCCTGCGCACCGCACCCGCCGCGGCCCGCGAGCAGGCGCTGACCAGCGTCAAGTTCGGCGCCCTGCGCACGGTGGAGGGCGGCTTCACCGGCTATGACGGGCGGCCCGAGGCCGTCAGGAACTTCCTGGCCTACTCCCTCCAGCGGCTCGGCCGGGACCACATCGACATCTACCGGATCGCCCGCATGGACCCGGACGTGCCGATCGAGGAGACCGTCGGGGCCATAGCCGAGGCGGTCGAGGCCGGGCACGTGCGCCACATAGGCCTCTCCGAGGTCGGCGCGGACACCCTGCGACGGGCCGCGGCCGTCGCCCCGATCGCCGACCTCCAGATCGAGTATTCGCTGATATCCCGCGGCATCGAGGACGAGATCCTGCCGACCGCCCGCGAGCTCGGCATCGGCGTCACGGCGTACGGAGTGCTGTCCCGCGGCCTGATCAGCGGCCACTTCACCCGCGACCGCGCGCTGGCCCCGGGCGACTTCCGCGGCATCAGCCCCCGCTTCCAGGGCGACAACCTCGGGCGGAACCTCGACCTGGTCGACGCGCTGCGCAAGGTCGCCGACGACAAGGGCGTGAGCGTCGCCCAGACCGCCATCGCCTGGGTGCTCGCGCAGGGCTCCCGGCGACACGTGGACATCGTGCCGCTGGTGGGCGCCCGACGCCGGGACCGGCTCTTCGAGGCACTGGGTGCCATGGACGTCACCCTCAGCGCCGCCGACCTGGCGGCCATCGAGGAGGCCGTGCCCGCGGGCGCCGCGGCCGGAGAGCGTTACCCGGCCGCGCAGATGGCCCACCTCGACAGCGAGCACTGAGCTGGCGGTACGGTCGTACCCATGCCATCCCCTGCTGCCGAGCCCCTGACTCCCGAGCGCATCCTCGAGACCACCGAGGAGGTGCTGCGCCGCTTCGGCCCCACCAAGGCGACCGTGGTGGACGTGGCCCGCGCCCTGGGCGTCAGCCACGGCAGCGTGTACCGGCACTTCCCGTCGAAGGCGGCCCTGCGCGAGGCCGTCACGGACCGCTGGCTCGCCAAGAGCGTCGTCCTGCTCGAGAAGATCACCTCCGCCCCGGCGGAGAGCGCCCCCTCCAAGCTGGAGGCGTGGCTGGAGGCCCTCTTCGAGGCCAAGCGCCACAAGGCGGGCGAGGATCCCGAACTGTTCGCCACCTACACCGTGCTGCTCGCCGAGAGCAGCGACGTGGTGGACGCGCATCTGACCGAGCTGATCGACCAGCTGGCCCGGATCATCTCCGAGGGCGTCGCGGCCGGCTCACTCGCCGCCGACGACGTCCCGGCCGCCGCCCGCGCGGTCTTCGACGCGACCGGCCGCTTCCACGACCCGCAGTACGCGGCCGAATGGCTCTCGCCGACCATCTTCACGGAGTTCGAGGCGGTCACTTCTCTGATCGTCCGGGGCCTGCGCGCCTGAGGCGCGGCCCTCACCGACCGGCACGTCTCGGTCGTCGGCGACCACGCGGCACGGGCTCCATTGATCAAGAAGCCCGGTGACCGGGCTGTTCGGGCTGCTCCGCCACGCAAGGCTGCCACCACCGCGCCCGTCGGCCCTCGCGAGAAGACCGGGGGCCCCGGGGCCCGGGACCCCCACCGGCCCCCCCGCTTTAGGAGGGGGGGCCCAAAAGACGCGCACGGGGCGGGGGCGGGTGGTGTGGGGGGGGGGCCGGG